>JANQTR010000111.1:0-43731 GCA_030731635.1 Erythrobacter sp.
GCCCAGACCCCGCCCAGACCACCCGTTGACACCGGCCCGGCCCGTGCTGGCGGCGCGTTTGACAAGCTGGCGGACCTGCTCAAGCGATGAAGCCAGCCGGAGAGACACCAGCAGTGCATGAGTCGATCAGGGTCGACCGGCTGCTGGTGTATCTCCGCTTGGCCCGCACCCGCACGGCTGCGGCAGCAATGATCGAAGCCCACGCTTTGCGCCGCAATAGAAAACATGTGCTGCGCGGTGCAGAACAAGCGCATATCGGGGACATTCTGACCATCGCGCAGGGCAACAGGGTGCAGGTGATCATACTCACCGCGATCCCCACCCGGCGCGGCCCGCCTGCCCTTGCCCGTTCGCACTATCGTGAGGTTGACCAATTTCATCAGGTTGACCCGGACAGTCTTGACCGTACAGGGCAAATGACCTTAGCAGCGTCGGCTCTTGTCGCGGATGATCCGTCCGACGCTTCCCAAGACCGCTTTTGAAAGAGCCGCAATGACCTACGTCGTCACCGAAGACTGCATCAAGTGCAAGTATACCGATTGCGTGGAAGTGTGCCCCGTCGATTGTTTCTACGAAGGCGAGAATATGCTGGTGATCAATCCCAGCGAATGCATCGATTGCGGCGTGTGTGAACCCGAATGCCCGGCCGAAGCGATTCTGCCTGATACTGAGGACGGCCTCGAAAAGTGGCTTGAATTGAACACGCAGTATTCAGCCCAGTGGCCCAACATCACCAGCCAGAAAGCCCCGCCCGAAGATGCCGACGCGCACAAAGGCGAAAAGGGCAAATTCGAACTCTACTTCAGCGAAGAGCCCGGCGAAGGCGACTGATTTTGCTGTAATCCTTTGCATTCGCAAAGCGGGGCAGACACGCGTAATCGCCGACTCGCAATTTTGTTGCGGACGTGCTATATGATGGCTCGACCGCGCAGGGCTGAGGCCAGCGCAGGTGACGATAACCAGAAAGGCCCGACACCAGCAACCCCCTCACCGGATGATCCGCTCCCGGCGCTGAACCTCGTTAGAGGTCGGGTCGCGCTGCTGGGATGATTGTCCGCTGGCACCAAGGCCCACAGAAAGGAACTTGCATGGCAAGCACCGCAAACGCATTCACCGTTGGCGATTATGTTGTCTACCCCAAGCACGGCGTTGGCCGTGTGATCGAGCTCCAGAGCGAGGAAATCGCCGGAATGCAGCTCGAACTTTATGTTCTGCGGTTCGAAAAAGAGCGGATGACGCTGCGGGTGCCGGTGGGCAAGGTCGAAGCGATCGGGATGCGCAAGCTGTCTTCGGACAAGACCCTGAAGCAGGCGATGGAAACCTTGAAGGGCAAGCCCAAGGTCAAGCGCACCATGTGGTCGCGCCGCGCGCAGGAATATGAAGCGAAGATCAACTCGGGCGACCTGGTGTCGATTGCCGAAGTGACGCGCGATCTGTTCCGCCCCGAAGATCAGCCCGAACAAAGCTATTCGGAACGCCAGATCTTCGAAGCCGCCTCCAGCCGCCTCGCCCGCGAATTGGCGGCGATGGAAGAGACGGACGAGCCCGCAGCGCTGAACAAGATCCTCGACGTGCTGCGCGAACACGCACCGCAATATTACGACACTGCCGAAGAAGCCTGAGGCGTTTTCCGCCATATGCGAACATCAAGGGCTGCCCCGCCGGGGCGGCCCTTTTTGTTTGGGCGCGCTGATTTATTTAGGCCCACTGGCCCATCGCAGCGAAGCAGGCTTGCACGCCCCGCCTTGGTGTATTATATCGGCAACACGCCATCGTCCCAGTGGGAGAGAGACACATGACCCAGCCAAACCGTTACCGCATCGCCCCATGGGTCGCTCTGGCACTTGCCGCCGCGCTTGCAGGCTGCGATGGCAGCGACATAGAAATCAACGGTCAGAAAGGCGTCCCGCTCGCCGAAGTCGAACTTGCCGGCCCTCCGCCGACCGACGTGGTGCTGTCTTCGGGCGACACTGTGATTCTCACCGAAGGCGATACCTTCACGCTCAAAGTCGAAGGCGTGGATACGGACACATTGCGGTTTGTGCGCGATGACGAGGTCATCGGCATCACCCGCGAAAAGGGCTGGGACGAGGAAAGCAGCGCTGTGATCCGCATCACCATGCCCGCGCCCGAAGAAGTGGTGATCGCAGGCAGTGGCACAATCGAGGCGCAATCGCTCGCAACGACCGCCAATGTCTCGATCGGCGGTTCGGGCTCGATCAGCTTCACCACAGTCGCGGCAGAAAAGCTGGGGATCAATATCGGCGGCAGCGGCACGGTGAAGGGCGCGGGCACGGCCAAGCGGCTGGAAGTGAACATCGGCGGCAGCGGCGATGTTGATCTCGCTGGGCTCAAGGCTGACAGCGCCGAGGTTTCCATCGGCGGGGCTGGCGATGTCGCTTTCGCTTCGGATGGTACGGTCGAAGCCAATATCGCAGGCGCAGGCGATGTGAAGGTGGCAGGCAGTGCCAAGTGCACCGTCAACGCCTTTGGCTCAGGCACGCTGACCTGCGCGCCGGTCAGCGCCGCAGCAGCGCCTGCCGCACCGGACGCGCCATCCACCCCGATTGCGGCGAAACCCTCAGAATAGCATTTGCATTCGGGTAAGCGGCGGTTGAGATTATGCACCCATGCGCGCGTTCCATCTTGTTGGCCTGACCCTCGCCGCCCTTGCCTTGCAGGGATGTCTGGCGCGCGCGGCGTTGGATGTCGTCACGCTGCCGGTGCGCGCGCTGAGTAAAGGCGTGGATGTCGCCACCACCAGCCAATCCGAAGCGGACGAGAACCGTGGGCGCGAAATCCGCAAGCGCGAAGAACGGCTCGGCGAACTGACACGCGATTTCGACAAGCAGGCAGAACGCTGCGCCGATGGCAATCGCGCGGCTTGCGAGAAAGCACAGGCGATCCGCGCGGAAATGAATGCGCTGCTGCCGGGCGTCCCGGTTGAGCCTGAGGACTAATCAGCCGGGGTAGCCGCCCGCCGCAGCCGGTCATTGATCGCGCGGCCCACATCATGCTGCGGCACCGGAGCAACCGCAATGCGCGGCTGCGGGGCCAGCGCGGCCTGGTGCAGGCAGGCATAAAGGCGCGTGGCCGCCTCCCGCACATCACCGCCCAATGACAAGGTGCAATCGCCCCCAACATCGCCAAACCCGATCCAGAATTCATCAGGCTCGGCATGGGCCGCATCCAGCCGCACCGGCTTGCCCGGGGCATAGTGGCTGGCAATCTGGCCCGGAGCCTCAATCCGCACTTCGCTGGTCGCGCCTTCCTGCGCAGCGGGCAGCCCGCGATCGAAATGGCGGCGGTGCAAGGTATCGCTGTTGATCGGGCCGGGGCGCAATTCGCGCCAATTGCCATCGCGATCAATCGCCAGGATTGTCGATTCCACCCCAGCGGTGGTCGGCCCGGCATCAAGCACCAGATCAATCCGCCCATCAAGCGAGGCCAGCACGTGCTGCGCTGTCGTGGGGCTGATAAATCCGCTGCGATTGGCAGACGGCGCGGCCAGCGGAAAGTCCACCGCCTTCAGCAGCGCCCGCATCACCGGGTGCGAAGGGGCGCGCAAGGCGACGGTCGGCAGGCCGGCTGTCACAGCCTCAGCCAGAACCGCATCGTCCCGTTTCGGCAGCACCAGCGTGAGCGGGCCGGGCCAGTGGAGCATTGCAGCGAAGTCAGCGCCGGAGAGCCATTCGGCATAACGTTTCGCCTGATTTTCATCCAGCACGTGCACGATCAGCGGATTGAAATCGGGCCGGCCTTTTGCTGTGTAAATCCGGGCCACCGCCTCGGCACTATCCGCCCGCGCGGCAAGGCCGTAAACCGTCTCGGTCGGCACCGCGACAAGTCCGCCCGATTCGAGGATCTGCGCCGCCCGGGCGATCCCTGCGGCGTCTGCCTGCACCAGTTCCGTAACGTTCTTGCCGCTCATGCCCCGGCGCTATATTCAATCCCCCGCCCTGCCAAGAGCGCGAGGCCTTTTCCAGACGCAAGCCCACCCGAAGGACGCCCCCCAAAGTGACCCCCTATACCCCGCCGACCGCCGACCAATTGCTCGCCATCCGCGTCAATGCCGGGATCGAAGAGCTGGCCCAAACCGAACGCTTCGCCCATGCCGAAGCTGATCTGGTCGAAGCCATCGTCGAAGGCGTAGGTGCCTTTGCCGCCGGTGAATTCGCCCCGCTGAACCGCATCGGCGATACCGAAGGCGCACGGCTGGAAAACGGCGTGGTGCGCCTGCCCGACGGGTTCAAAGCGGCTTACGACGCCTATGTCGAACAGGGTTGGAACGCGATTGCCAGCCCCATCGCCCATGGCGGTCAGGGCCTGCCGTTCACCCTGTCGTGCAACGTGCTGGAAAACCTTGGTGCGGCGAACATGGCGTTCAATCTGCTGCCGATGCTGTCAGTCGGCGCGATTGAGGCGCTGGAACATCACGGGAGCAAGGATCAGCAGGCGAAATACCTCCCCAACCTGGTCAGCGGCAAATGGTCGGGCACGATGAACCTGACCGAACCTGCCGCGGGCAGCGATGTTGGCGCGCTGCGTTCCACCGCGGCGCCGATCACGGACGGGCCGCACGCGGGCAAATACCGGATCACTGGACAGAAGATCTACATCACCTGGGGCGAACATGATCTGTCGGACAATATCATTCACCTCGTGCTCGCGCGCCTGCCCGACGCGCCCGAAGGCACGCGCGGAATCTCCTTGTTTCTGGTGCCGAAATATCATGTGAACGACGACGGCTCGCTCGGACCGAAGAACGATCTCCAATGCGTCAGCCTTGAACACAAGCTTGGCATCAATGCCTCGCCCACCTGCGTGATGAGCTACGGGGACAATGGGACATGTATTGGTGAGCTGGTCGGGCACGAAAACAAAGGCCTCGCCGCGATGTTCACGATGATGAACAATGCGCGGATCAATGTCGGCAATCAGGGCAACCAGATCGCCGAACGCGCGACCCAGCAGGCGATGGCCTATGCCACAGGCCGGGTGCAATCGGCGCGCGCCGGTTCGCCCGACAAATCCCCAGTGGCGATTATCGAACACCCCGACGTGCGCCGGATGCTGCTGCGGATGAAGGCCCTGACCGAAGGCTGCCGCGCGCTGCTGTATTACTGCGCGGGGCAGGTCGATCGCGGCAATCTAGGCGATGAATTGGCCAAAAACCGCGCCGACATCATCGTCCCGCTGTTGAAGGCGTGGGGCACCGATATTGGGGTGGAAGTCGCCGGGCTCGGCATCCAGATTCACGGCGGGATGGGCTTTGTCGAGGAAACCGGCGCGGCGCAGCATTGGCGCGATTCGCGGATTGCCCCGATTTACGAAGGCACCAACGGCATTCAGGCCGCTGACCTTGTCACCCGCAAGCTTGGGATCGAAGGCGGCGCGGCAATGATCGCGCTGTTCGATACCATCGCCCGCGAAGCCGCTGGCGAACCGACCCTCGCCGCGCTCGCGCAGGATTGCAGCGCCATCGCCCAGTGGATGCGCGACGAAGCCAGCCTTGATGATCGCCTTGCGGGCAGCGTGCCGTTCTGCACCATGGCGGCGGTGGCCGTCGCAGGGTGGCAGTTGATGAAGCAGGCGCAGGCGGTTGCGGCCGGGGCTGCGCCTTCACTCAACGCGACCAAGCCTGTGACGGTGCGGTTCTTCCTCGACCGGATCGTGCCCGAAGCCGCCGGATTGCGCGCCGGGGCAATTGCAGGTGCAGACCTGCTCTACGCGCTGCCCGCCGAAGCACTGGCGAGCTGAGATGCCAAAAACGGGCGGCGCAGACGGGGGCGACGTCTGGGAGCGGATCGCCGCTGCGCTCGAACGGCTTGCGCCTGCGCCGCCGCCGCCGACCGATTGGCTCACCGCGCCTGCCTATGTGTGGGGTGGGGCAGAGGCCCGCGCGGTGGCGGCGCTGGATGCGCTGCCGCTTACCCAGCTGCACGGTATCGACGCGCAAAAGGCAGCGCTGCGAGGCAATTGTGCACGGCTGGCAGAGCGTGCGGCGGCGCATGATGTGCTGATGTGGGGCGCGCGCGGGATGGGCAAATCAGCGTTGGTGCGCGCAGCAGTCGCCGATGTGCAGGCGGAGAATGCGGGCGCGCTGGCGCTGGTACAGCTCGCCCCCGGCAGCCTGCCGACCTTCCCCGCGCTGATTGCGCAGTTGACCCCGCAACCCCGCGCGTTTCTGTTGTTTATCGACGATCTTGGCTTTGGCGCGGATGGGCGGGCGGAAATGCTGGCCTTGCGCAGCCTGCTCGATGGCGGTGTCGCCCCGCGCCCGGCCCACATCCGCCTTGCCGTGACCGCCAACCGCCGCGCGATCATCGAGCGTGAAGACACCAGCACCGCGCTGCACGAACGTGATGAGCGTGACGATGCGCTGGCGCTGGCGGACCGGTTTGGGATGACACTGGGGTTCCACCCGGCGGACAAGGATACCTATCTTGCCATCCTGGCCGGCTATACCGCGCCGCTTGGTCTCAGCTTCGACCCGCAAGAAGCGCTGGCCTTTGCGATCCAGCGCGGCAACCGTTCGGGCCGCACCGCGCTGCAATTCGCGACCGAGTTGGCGGGGCGCGCGGGAATCAGCCTTTAATTGATTTGCTGCCCTTCCTGCTTGCGCAGGAAATCTTCCTCAAACGCGGCGCGCGGGTCTTTCAGCTGGCGGGCGGGCATACGTTCGCTTTGCAGCCGCGCAATTGCGGGCGCAGGCGCGGCATCGGGGGCGCGCACCCGCCAGATGATCCCAGCGGTGTCATCTGACACCAGCAGCGCGCCATCGCCGGCCCATTCGACCCAGGTCGGCCGCCCGCGGGTGGTGCCATCGGCTTTCAGGAACCCGGTCAGCACCGGGACCGGCTTGCCCACCGGGTTGCCCAGGGCATCGAACCCGACATAGACCACATCATAGCCCGACGCCGGCTTGCGGTTCCACGATCCATGCCGCGCGATAAAGGCCCCGCTGGCGAATTTATCGCCCATCACATTGCCCTGTTTGCTGAACACCATCCCCAACGCGGCAACATGTGGGCCGAGCGCGAATTCCGGGTTGCGGACATATTCCATCAGAAAGCGCGGCATCGGCGCTTCGACCCGGCGGTCGCGGTTGGTTTTGTAATAGACCCACGGCCAGCCATACTGCGCGCCCACCGGAACATTGGTGAGGTAATCAGGCACGAGGTCTGACCCAAGCATGTCGCGTTCGTTCACCGTGGTCCACAGCTCGCCGGTCCAGGGGCTGAAATCCAGCCCGTTGGGGTTGCGCAATCCGACCGCGAAGGGGCGCTGGCGTCCTTTGGCGAAATCATATTGCCAGATCATCGCCCGGCCTTCTTCGACCTTCATGCCAGCTTCGCCGATATTGCTGACCGATCCGACCGCGACATAAAGGCTCTGCCCATCAGGCGCGATTTCAAGGTTGCGCATCCAGTGGCCGCCACCGCCGGGCAGATCCATCAGTTTGCGCGGGGCGCCGGTGACTTTGTCGCTGCCAAGTTCATAGGGGAAGGCCAGCACGGCATTGTGGTTGGCAACATAAAGCGTGCCATCCTTCCAGCTCAGACCCGAAGGCGAATCGAGCCCGTCTTCAAGGATCACCTGCTTCGTTTCGGCGGTGCCATTGCCGTCAACATCGCGCAGCAACACGATCCGGTTGGGCGATTCGCCCGCTGATCCGGCCTTGGCGAACAGGATGCCTTCGATCCAACCCTGAACGGTGGCCATGATGCCGCCGCCTTTGTCCTGTTTTGCCGGTGCACGGGTGAGCGATACCAGCACATCACCATTGGGCAGCGCATAGAGCGTGCGCGGATGCTCCAGCCCTTCGGCAAAGCGCACCACGTCCAACCCGGAGGCCGGGATTGGCGCTTCGTCCGCCTGCCAGCCCACCGGTTCGGCAATCTGCACCGTCGGGAAGCTTTGCGGGTCACCTTCCTGCAGCACCGGATCGGTGCCCGCGACCTCGTCAATCGACAGGTCGGCGGTGTCCCCCCGGCTGAGGAACCAGAACGTCCCCCCGGCGAGCACGATAATGATCCCAAGGGTGATTGCGATTTTGCGGATAATGGCCATGTGGCGTGAGATAGAGCCGCGAAGCGCAACCGGCAACTGGCAAGCGGCGAATGGCCCAATGAAAGGCGATCCTTCCGATGTATGACTTCAAGCCGGGTGAGAGCCAGGACGTGGCCGAACTCTACCGCGAACTGCTAGGGGCCGCCGACGCGCTGACCGCAGATGAACCCGACAGCGTTGCCAACATGGCCAATGTCGCAGCGCTGTTGTGGGAATTCCTGCCCGATTTGAACTGGGCCGGGTTCTACAGGGTGGCTCCAGCCAAGCGCAGCCCTGCCCTTGAGCTGGTCTTGGGCCCGTTTGTCGGCCGCCCGGCCTGCATTCGCATCCCGTTTGGTACAGGCGTCTGCGGCACGGCCGCGCAAAGCGGCGCGACTCAGCTGGTCGAGGATGTCCACGCCTTCCCGGGCCACATTGCCTGTGATGCGGCGAGCCAATCCGAACTGGTGGTGCCAGTGACGCGCGATGGCCGGGTGATCGCGGTGATCGACCTCGACAGTCCCCACCCAGCGCGCTTCACCCAAGCCGACGCGCAAGGCGTCGAAGCGCTTGCGGCGCTGCTTTCCGCCCGGATTTGATCACTTTGCGCCGCTAATCGGCCCGAAACGGGACAGCCTCCACAGCTTTGCTTGGGCGACCGGGGGTGGCCGTGATAACCCCATGGTAACCATCCGCCGATCTTCGGCGGCCTCAAGGGGGATAATTTCATGCGCCTGCCGCTCCGCACTGCTCTTCGTTTTGGCGTAATCCTGCCCGCGATTGCCCTGCCCGCCATGGCTGGCGCGCAGAATTATGCCGATCTGCCGCCCTTGGCCCCGATCAGTGAGGCCGAAGTGCGCAGCCTGCCGCCCGAATATCGCACCGGCCCGGTGACTGCAGTGGCAGAAGAGACTGTGACCACCGTCAACGGGGTTGAAACTATCACCCGCACCCGCCGGATCGACGTGCCCCGCGGCCATCCGGTGGCGCAGGCCGCACCGCAAGGCTATCCGCATCAAGGTTACCCTCAGCAAGCCTATTACCCCCAGCAAGTTGTCTACCCCGCAGCGCCGGTGGTGTTCGAGCGGGAGCAATGGCTCGACGAATGCCGCCGCCGCACCGCGGGGCGGAACAATAATGATACCGGGCTGATCATCGGTGGATTGCTGGGCGCGATTGCGGGCGGGGTTGCCGGTTACGAGATCGCCGGCGCCGGTGACCGGGTGCTCGGCACCGCGCTGGGCGTGGGCGGCGGCGGGTTGATTGGGGGCTTGCTTGGCAGCCTGTTTGGCGGCGGCAAGAAAAAGAACCGCTACGACTGCGAAGCGGCGCTTGATGGCTATCTGACGCAATATGGCGCACCGGGCGGACACATCGCCAGCCGCGAAATCGCCTACCCGGGCGCGCCTGCCTATGGCTATGGCTACCCGGCGACCTACAGCTATGCCTATGCCCCGCCGCCGCAAGTGGTGCTGGTTCCGGTGCGCACCGAAGTGCAGCAGCAGGTGGTGGTGCGCGAGACGGAACGGTTTGAAACCTACACCGTCCCCGGTGCCGTGCGCGAGATCCCGGCGCGGCCAGCTCCGCGTCCCTCACCCAAACTGATCAAGAGCGACCGGTAACCACCGCCGCCACGGCAGGAGTCGCGCCGCGCGACTCCTGCAGCGGGGTTCAGAAATCGCCGCCGGTAAGGCGCTGACACACCAAATCGAGCTGATCGAGGGTGGTGTAACGAATGGTAATCGTGCCCTTGCGCGGATCGCCTTCGGGTTTGATCTTCACAGTCAGGCCGAGAAATTCTTCGAGGTGCTGTTGCACCGCAAGGATATCGGCATTTTCCATGGTTTGCCCGTGAGGGCCGGGTTGCGGTGCAGGTGTTTCGGCCTTGGCGGTCTTGCGGGTCAGCACCTCCACGTCGCGCACCGAAAGCCCTTCGGACACCGCGATTTCGGCGATCTGCACCGCATCGTCACGCCCGATCAACGCGCGCACATGCCCGGTGCTAAGCTTACCCTGCTCGACCAACACCAGCACCGGTTCGGGCAGGCTCATCAACCGCTGCATATTGGCGACGTGGCTGCGCGATTTGTCGACCAGCTTGGCAATATCGACCTGAATCATGCCCTCTTCATCCGAGAGCCGCTGATAGGCGCGCGCTTCTTCAACCGGGTTCAGGTCTTCACGCTGAAGGTTTTCGATCAGCGCCAGTGCCATCACTTCGCGCTCAGATAGATTGCGCACCAGCGCCGGGATCTCGTGCAGCCGTGCCTTTTGCGCTGCGCGCCACCGCCGTTCACCCGCAACCAGCTGATAACCTTCACCATTTGGGTGCGGGCGGACGATAATCGGCTGGATCACACCGCGCGACGCGATCGACGACGCGAGTTCGTCCAGCGCGGCTTCGTCAAAATGCTTGCGCGGGTTGCCGGGCAGCGGCTTGATCGTGGCAAGTGCCAGCATGCGCAGCGGTGATGCACCTGGCGCGGGCGGCGCATCGGCCGCGTCATCACGCCGCACCAACGATTCTTCGCGCCGGGTTTCCCCCATCAGCGCGCCCAGCCCCTTGCCCAGTCGGCGCGGCTTGTCAGCGCGTAAATTCAAAGCCGAATCAAACGGTTGGGTGGTTTCGTCGTTCATGCCGCCTGTCTTTCTGCGGGAAAGCGCCCGATCAGCTCACGCGCCAGCGCCATATAGGCGCGGCTACCGGTGCAATGCTGGTCATAGATCAGCGCTGGCAGCCCGTGGCCCGGTGCTTCGGACAGGCGGACATTGCGCGGAATCACCGTCTCGAACACCACGTTGCCAAGACATTCGCGCACATTTTCCGAAACTTCGTCCGTCAGCCGATTGCGCCGGTCATACATCGTTAGAGCAACGCCGATGATGCCGAGATCGGGATTGAAGCGCTTCTGCACCTGATCGACAGTCTGGAGCAGCTGGCTCAGCCCTTCGAGCGCGAAAAACTCGCATTGCAGCGGCACCAACAGCGTGTCGGCCGCACACAGCGCGTTCAACGTCAGCAACCCGAGCGACGGTGGGCAATCGATAAAGGCAATGTCGTGCCCCGCATGATTCGCCAAAGCGCGGTGCAGGCGGTGGGTACGGCCTTCCACCGCGACCAGTTCCACCTCGGCCCCGCTCAGATCCACGGTTGCCGGAATGATATCGAGCCGCGGGATGCTGGTCGGTATGATCGCGCTGTCGAGCGCGACTTCATCGACCAGCAGATCATAGCTCGACACTTCGCGCGAATCGGCATGAATGCCCAACCCGGTCGACGCATTGCCTTGCGGATCGAGGTCGATCAGCAGCGTGCGCCATCCGGTCGCCGCCATGGCGGTGGCGATATTGATCGCGGTGGTGGTTTTGCCCACGCCGCCTTTCTGATTGGCGATTGCGATCGTTAACATGATGGGGCCAGCATGGTGGTAATCCGTCCTTCCCGCGCGCAGATTCGCGTAAAACCGCTGCCATTTTCGCGTGTCAGGCCTTCACGATGATCCCGGCGTCGGGATCGGTCAAGGAATGTTTCACGTGAAACATTGCCCGAATCGAAGGCTTGAGCGTCTCTAACTCCTGCGCTGCCGAGCGGCCCTTGGGCAAGACATAGCGCGTGGCGCTTGTGGAGAAGGGTGCGGATAAGGCGAGGAGTTTGGGCAATGGCGCAAAGGCGCGTGCCGAAATGGCGCGGGCAGCGAACGGGTTGATGCGCTCCAAACGCTGCGCTTCGACCCGGCATTTGCGCAAATCGAGCGCGGCAACGCAGCGTTCCAGAAACTCCGCCCGCCGCGCACGCGATTCAACCAGCACGACCGGCATATTCGGATTAAGCGCCGCAATCACCAGCCCCGGAAACCCAGGCCCACTACCAAGATCGAGCCACGGCCCGCCCGCATTGGCCCCCAATGTTTCACGTGAAACATTTTGGATGAGCTGCGCCGAATCGGCGATGTGGCGCTGCCAGATGTGGGCTTCGGTCGCCTTGGCGATCAGGTTCTGGCGCTGATTTTCGTCCAGCACCAGCGCAGCAAAGGCTTCGATCCGCGCCATGCCTTCATCATCGGTCAGGCCGGCAACATAGGCGCGCGCTTCGGCTTCGCCTGAGATGGCTTGGGGGGTAATCATGCCGCGCGCTGGCCAGTGGCTATCCGCCGCGCATGCACCAGCAGCGCTGACAAGGCAGCGGGCGTCACCCCGACCACTCGCCCTGCAGCCGCCAGCGTTCCCGGCGCAGCCCGTGTCAGGCGCTCGATCATCTCGTTCGAAAGCCCCGGCACCTGAGTATAGGGAAAATCCGCTGCCAGAGCCAAACTCTCGCTCGCGCGCAGATCGCGCAATTCGCTATCCTGCCGCGCCAGATAGGGCGCATAGGCGGCATCCTCGGCCATTTCCTCCGCCAGCAACGGGTCGCGCGCGGTAAAATCGCCCAGCCATGGAGCGAGCGCCGCTGGTGTCACACCGTCATGCCGCAACCATTCGCTCAGCGGCTTCTGGCCCAGATCGCGGCGCACGGGCAGCCCTGCGTCAGCCAGGTCGCGCGCATGTACGGGTTGCGAATGTTTCACGTGAAACATTTTGCGCGTCTCCTCGCGCCGTTCAAACCAGGCGCGCCGCTCTTCTCCCACGCAGCCCGCGGCGATTCCCAGCCCGGTCAGGCGGGTCGCGGCGTTATTGGCCCGCAGGCGCAGGCGGTATTCGGCGCGCGACGTGAGCATCCGGTAAGGCTCCGACACCCCTTGCAAGGTCAGATCATCAACCATCACCGCGATGTACGAATTGGCCCGGTCAAGTGTGGGCGCAACCTTGCCCAGCGCCGCAGCCGCAGCCGCCAACCCGGCTACCAATCCCTGCGCGGCAGCTTCTTCGTACCCGGTGGTGCCGTTGATCTGCCCGGCGCAATAGAGGCCGGGGATTGCGCGAACCTGCAAATCCGGGGTCAGCGCGCGCGGGTCGATGTGATCATACTCGACTGCATAGCCCGGCTGCACGATCACCGCTGCTGCACACCCCGGCATGGTCCGCACCACAGTCTCCTGCACATCAGTCGGCAAGGAGGTGCTGATGCCGTTGGGATAGACCATATGTGTGTCCAGCCCCTCTGGCTCCAGGAAAACCTGATGGCCTTCGCGGTCGCCAAAGCGGTGAATCTTGTCTTCAATCGATGGGCAGTAACGCGGCCCCGCCGCGGCAATTGCGCCCGAAAACAGCGGAGAGCGGTGCAGGTTGGCACGAATCGCGTCATGCCCTGCCTGCGTGGTGCGGGTGATGCCACAGAATACCTCGGGATTGACGCGGCGCGGGGTCATCGCGGACATGGTCCACGCCTCACCATCCGATGGCTGTTCTTCCAGCGCCGCCCAATCGATCGTGCGGCCATCGAGCCGCGGCGGCGTGCCGGTCTTCAACCGCGCCATCGGCAGGTCGGCAGCGCGCAGCTGTTGTGCAAGCCGCTTGGCCGCGTTTTCACCAATCCGCCCGCCTTCGTACCGTTCTTCACCCCGGAACAGCACCCCGCCGAGGAACGTCCCCGTGCACAGCACCACCCGCGCGGCGTTAAGGATCGTGCCGTCCGCCAGCTCCAACCCGGCCACTTTGCCCCCGTCGAGCACCAGCGCGGCAGCTTCACCCTGAACCAAGGTGAGGCCCACTTGCGCCCGCACAATCGCCTGAACGGCTGCCTTGAACCGGACCCGGTCAGCCTGCACGCGCGGTCCCCATACCGCACTGCCCTTTGATCGGTTGAGCATCCGGTAATGGATCGCACCAGCATCCGCCGCGCGCCCAATCACCCCGTCGAGCGCATCAACCTCGCGAACCAGATGGCCCTTGCCCAACCCGCCAATCGCCGGATTGCAGCTCATCGCGCCGATGGCATTGAGATCAAAGCTGACGAGGGCCGTGCGCGCACCCATCCGCGCCGAAGCACAGGCGGCTTCGACCCCGGCGTGACCGCCGCCGATAATGATGACATCGAATTGGTGCATGGTGGTGCGGCAGATAGGGCGCAGCAGGGGAATCGTCAAAGCTGTTTCATGGGGGCGAATGTTTCACGTGAAACATTGGCAGCGGCCACGAGTCCAAAATGTTTCACGTGAAACATTTTGACTGGCCGCGTCACTTGCCGATGCAGAACCGCCCGAACAGCGCGTCGAGCATGTCCTCGGTCGTTGCCCGGCCAATCAACCTATCGAACGCAACGCGCGCACGGCGAAGCTCCTCGGCAATCAGTAGTGGGTCCGACAGCAACCGAGCCGCCGTCAGCGCCGCCGCCGCTTCGGTCAGGCGCGCATGTTGGCGGGCGTTGAGTGCTGCTTCGCCCGGCTTGGGCATTGCGCCCCGCGCCCCATCGATCAGCGCGTGTTTGAGTGGTGCAAGCCCCGCTCCGCTCATCGCCGAGACCGTAAACCGCGCTGCCACCTTGGGAGCAAAGCCATCGCGATCAGCCTGCGCCGCGATCTCCCAAGCGCCCAAAGGCCCCTCGCCCTCCGTGCCAAGCCACAGCACGCAATCGGCCCGCAGCAGTTCGCCGCGCGCCCGGTGGATGCCGATAGCCTCAATTTCGTCGGCGCTAGCCCCGCCCTCGACGACCCGTAGCCCGGCGGTATCGACGAACGTGAACGCCGCGCCGCCAATCGCGACCGATCGTTCGATCACATCGCGCGTCGTCCCGGCAATCGGTGAAGTGATCGCCGCCTCGCTCTCGATCAGTGCGTTGAACAGCGTGGACTTGCCCGCATTGGGCGGACCAGCCAACACCACCCGGAACCCCTCCCCCAACCGTTCAGACCGTGGGCGGGTCAGCCATTGCTGCAATTCATCGGCCAGCCCAGCAATGTTCCACGTGAAACATTCGGGCAATGAGGCGGCGTCTTCCTCATCGGCGAAATCGAGCACGGCTTCGACTTGCGCCGCCAAGGATAACGCGTTGTCACGCCATGCCTCCACCTGCCGTGAGAGAGCCCCGCCCGCATTGGCGAGCGCGGCGGCGCGTTGCCATTCGGTTTCAGCTGACAGCAGGTCGGCCAACCCTTCGGCCTCCGCCAGATCGATGCGGCCATTGGCAAAGGCGCGGCGGGTGAATTCGCCGGGTTCAGCGCGGCGCAGACCGGGCAGCGCCGCCAGCGCCGCCTCCACCGCCGCAATCACCGCACGCCCGCCATGACAGTGCAGTTCGGCCAGGTCTTCCCCCGTGGCAGTGTTCGGGCCGGGAAACCACAGCACCAACGCCTCATCCAGGGGCTTGCCTGCACCATCGCGCAGCCGCGCCAAAGACGCCCGCCGCGGTTGTGGGACCCGCCCAGCCAAGGCCGCCAGCGCTGCCCCGGCTTGCGAGCCGGAAATGCGGATCACCCCGATTGCAGACGGGGCCGCGCCGCTCGACAGGGCAAATATGGTCGGCACAGCATTCATACTCGGCATGGGCGCAGGATCAGTCAGACCCCTTCGATCCCGTATCGCTGCCGCGCGATGCGGCTTTCATCCCGCTTTCAACAAAGCTTTGAAACAGCTTCAAGCCGACCTGGCCCATGGGTGCCAAGGCCGAAGCATATTCCTGTAGTTGTTCAGGATTTGATACGCCTTTCATCGCCTTGGCAAGGTTGTCGACATAGACGTTGTTGGCCGCGCTGACATCGGGCAGGCCCATGAAATTGCGGGCCTCTTCGGGCGTGCATTCGATTTCGATGTTGATCTTCATGGGGCGGGTCTCCTCTCCCGGTGCTCCTGCCTCATTTGGGCTTGGCAGCCAAGCAAGGCAAGAGATAGGGTTTGCACGCCGAACCCTGACAGGAAAGAGACATCGATGACCTTGAACGCAACGATCCCCACACTTGAAGACGGCACCGCGTTCGGCGCCTATATCGCCCGGCCTGCTGGCACAGCCAAGGCGGCGATTATCGTGATTCAGGAGATTTTCGGGGTGAACCCCGGCATTCGCCAGAAATGCGACAAGCTCGCCGCGGAAGGCTATGTTGCGCTGGCCCCAGACCTGTTCTGGCGCTTGCAACCAGGCGTGTCGCTTGACCCCGATGTTGAGCCTGAGTTTGCCCAGGCGCTGGATTGGATGGGGAAGTTCAATCAGGACGCTGGCATCCGCGATATTCAGGCAGCGATCAACTTCCTGCGTGAGCATGAAGGCACTGCCAAGGTCGGTTGTGTCGGATACTGTCTTGGCGGACGGCTCGCATATATGACGGCAGCGCGCACCAGCATTGATGCCAGCGTCGGGTATTACGGCGTAGGGATTGACGGGTTGCTGGGAGAGAAAGACGCGATCGCCCATCCGCTGCTACTGCATATTCCCACCGCAGACGGTTTTGTTCCACGTGAAACACAGGCGGCAATGCACGCCGGGCTGGATGATCATCCGCGCGTGACAATCTATGATTATGACGGGCTCGACCATGGATTCGCCACCGAGACTGGTAAGCGCCGTGATGAGGCCGCCGCAACCCTGGCCGATGGCCGCACCGCCGCCTTCTTCGCGGAGGCTCTGGGGTGAGCGCTGGTAACCTTGCCAGCTGGCACGCCTATATGGAGGGCGGGAGCGATCCCGCTCTCCTGTCAGCGCTGCTGGCCGATGACGCGGTGTTTCATTCGCCGGTGGTGCACACCCCGCAGGTCGGCAAGCCGGTGGTGATGGCCTATCTTCTGGCTGCGGCGCAGGTGCTGGGGAATGACAAATTCCACTACATCCGCGAGCTTGTGGACGGCGATGACATGATGCTCGAATTCGTCACCGAGCTGGATGGAATCGCGATCAACGGCGTCGATATCATCCGCTTTAACGATGCAGGGCAGATCAGCGATTTCAAGGTGATGGTGCGCCCCTTGAAAGCGATTAACAAAGTGTGGGAGACGATGGGCGCGCAGTTGGCGGCGACTAAGGGGTAAAGCCCTATTCGGTGGCAAGCGGCGCGAGATAATAATCAGCGCGGCCTTGTGGAGCGACCGGAATAACCATCAGGTTGAGCAAGACGGCGGCCAGGTGAGCCGGAAAAACGCCGATGATCACAGCCCAGGGCAGCAAGATCACAGTGTGAATTGCCAGAGACGCCCCCCAAAACCGGAAGATCGCCCGGCGCGGCCCCAAGGAAGTGCGGCCGGGTGCGGTAGCAGCGGACTGCCGCAGAATGTCTGATGCCGCGTTCCAATCCGCTGCAGCGATCCACAGCCGATGTCCGCCCAGTGCCAGGGAGTTGGCTTCCACCGATGCTTGAGCATTCGCGCCAATATGAACCTGAATCCCATACCCTTCGAGCATGGCAGCCACGACCACTGCTTCAACCCGTGAAACCGTAATAGCGATGGTGATCAAGTCCATGAAGCATAGAACTAATTTACGGGTCCGCCTGTGGCAAGCGCCCAAATTACAGGGCAAAATACCGGCGGATTTTCATCACTCTGGGTGCAACAGCAACCGATCTGCCTTCACACAATCATCGCTGAAAAACGCCTGCACTGCTTCCGTGACATAGTCCGGCACCGGACCGCTTGCCGCAATGGTCATTTTTTCCAGCGCGCCGGCGACCTCCTGTTCTGCAAAACAGTGCATCCGCCAGGCGGCAAATTTCGCAGCCGGGATCGAGCGTTCATCAATGACTTTGACGTCGCAGTGCCGCACATCCCTGCGGATCTGATCGAAGGTCGCCATCAGTGTCCAAGCTTCCCCTTCAAGCACCTGAAGGAAACGCTGGTCAACGAATAACAGAAAGCCGCTCAGGCCCTTGCGATCATTGGCGACGCGCGCGTGGTAGACCAGACGGAACAGCTCGGCCCGGTCCATCCCGGCTGACGCAGTGCTCTGATAGATGATCCGGCGCATGTATTCCTCCCCAAACGATTGGGAAAGAACCTTAGCAAAAACAAGCTAGCAACGCGTTTTGGGCAACTGCGGGTTTGACCTTAGGCGCTAGTTCAGAACCGCGAAATTCACGATCATCTTCCGCAAGCCGGGATCTAACCCTTCGGGCAGATCACGCTCCAGCATGTCGCGGCGATTGGCGATACTCTCGGCGATCATCACGCGCTTCATTGCCCAATCGGGGCAGGTGCGCGCAGCAATCGCCCGATGGTCAAGCACCGACACCCCGCTGTGGCGCGGATCGCTGGTGATACGTTCCATCAGAGCGGCAACCTCACCCTCCTCGCCTTCGAGCAGCTGGAGAAAATTGCGGCCATTGAACAACAGCAAGCCGGTGATGCCGCGCACCGGATTGTTGCGGGCACTTGTTGCAAGAATCGCGTCGACCTCCTCACGCGGCAAGGTCGGCGCGGTGCTGATATAGAGATATTGGCTGAGCACTGTTCCCGTCCGTCCGTTAGGTCCCTTACGCCCGCCCCCCGGCGGCAGATTACTGGTTCATCGTATCGAAGAAATCCGAATTGGTCTTCGAATCCTTCATCTTGTCCAGCAGGAATTCCATCGCATCTACGGTGCCCATCTGCATCAGGATGCGGCGCAGCACCCACATCTTGGACATCTTGTCCTTTTCGACCAGCAGCTCTTCTTTGCGGGTGCCGGATTTGCCGACATCCAGCGCGGGGAAGATGCGCTTGTCGGAAACCTTGCGATCCAGCACGATTTCGCTGTTACCGGTGCCCTTGAACTCTTCGAAGATCACTTCGTCCATGCGGCTGCCGGTATCGATCAGGGCTGTGGCGATGATCGAGAGGCTGCCGCCCTCCTCGATATTGCGCGCCGCGCCGAAGAACCGCTTGGGCCGCTGGAGCGCGTTGGCATCAACGCCGCCGGTCAGCACCTTGCCCGATGATGGCACCACGGTGTTGTAAGCCCGGCCGAGACGCGTGATCGAATCGAGCAGGATCACCACATCGCGCTTGTGTTCGACCAATCGCTTGGCCTTTTCGATCACCATTTCAGCGACCTGCACGTGGCGATTGGCGGGTTCATCAAAGGTGGATGATATGACTTCACCCTTCACGCTGCGCTGCATGTCGGTGACTTCTTCGGGCCGTTCGTCGACCAGCAGCACGATCAGAAACACCTCAGGGTGGTTGTCGGTGATCGCCTTGGCGATGTTCTGGAGCAGCACGGTCTTACCGGTGCGCGGCGGGGCGACGATTAGCGCGCGCTGGCCTTTGCCCTGCGGCGCGATGATATCAATCACCCGCGCGCTCTTGTCCTTTACCGTCGGGTCAAGGCAGTCGAGCGTCAGCTTTTCGTCGGGATAAAGCGGGGTGAGGTTATCGAAATTGGTGCGCAGGCGGACCGCGTCGGGATCATCGAAATTGACCTTGGCCAGGGTGGTGATCGCAAAATAGCGTTCGCCATCGCGCGGCGCGCGGATTTCGCCTTCGACCGTATCGCCCGTGCGCAGACCCCATTTGCGGACCTGATTGGGCGAGACATAAATATCGTCCGGCCCAGCAAGATAGTTGGCTTCGGGCGAGCGCAGAAAGCCGAAACCATCCTGCAACACCTCGATGGTGCCGATACCCATGATTTTTTCTTCGTATTCCTCATCCTCGGCCAATTCGCGCAGGATGCTGAACAGCAGATCCTGACGGCGCATGGTCGAGGCGCCTTCAACGCCGAGTTCTTCCGCCATCGCGACCAATTCGGCCGGGGTCTTTCGCTTGAGGTCTTTGAGATGCATTGGTGATTTTTCCGAAAGTCAGGAGTGGCCGGATGGTCAGTGCCTCTTGATCAGAGGTGTCTTGCAGGTGTCGCCGGAATGGCGGGCAAGACCGGGCTTGGAGAAAGCAGACCTGTTTGGAGCGAACCGCTCCGTTTACCGGTAAGGTGAAAGCGAAATAGGAGCCGCGGCGCGCAAGGTCAATCGCCGAAATGCGCGCCGCTCGGGCTCAGGAAGTTTTTTAGAACGGCTTGAGATAAACCAGCAGCACGATCACGATCAGCAGCAACCCTGGCACTTCGCCGATCAACCGCAGCCGCGCTTCGGTAAGTGGGCGTTCACCCCGCGCCATCTTCTTGGTCTGCGCTACCAGCCAGCCGTGATAGCCCGTCAGCAACAGCACCAGCGTTAGCTTGGCATGGAGCCAACCGGCTGAGAAAAAGCCCTGAGTAGCCGCCATCGTCAGGCCGAGCACCCAGACGATGATCATGCTGGGGGTAAGGATGATCTTGCGCAGCTTGCCCATCCGCACCGCCCACTTGGCCTCACCTTCAGAACCCGGCGCATGGTCGAGCATGTAGATGCACTGGCGCGGCAGCATGAACAGCCCCGCCAGCCAGAACACCATGAAGATCACATGCCCCGATTTGAGGAACAGGTAGATCGACAACAGCAGGTCTTGCACCGGCTTAACCCCTCAACGCTGTGAGCAATTCCTCGACATGGGCAATCGGGGTGAATTGCCCGATCCCATGGCCGAGGTTGAAGACATGCGGCCGATCCTCGAACGCCGCGATGATGGTGCGCAGCCGCTCTGCCATCGCCGGGCCGCCCGCTTCGAGCAGCAGCGGATCGAAATTGCCCTGCACCGGCATACCGGCCGGCAGGCTGGCATGGGCCCAGGCCGGATCAAGCGTTTCGTCGAGACCCACCGCATTCACACCCGTTTCGCGGGCATAGGCGGGCAGTTTTGCGCCCGCGCCTTTGGGAAAGCCGATCACCGGCGTATCGGGATGCGATGCCTTGAGCGCGGCGGTAATCGCAGCATTGGGCGCAACCACCCACTTTTCAAACTGATCAGGCGCAAGACTGCCAGCCCAGCTGTCAAACAGCTGCACCGCTTCGGCTCCGGCATCGATCTGGCCGCGCAGATAGGTGATCGAAACCGCGATAATCGCATCGATAATCGCCTGCATATGCGCCGGGTCGCGGTAAGCCAGCAATCGCGCCGGGCCCTGATCCTTGGACCCTTCACCTGCAATCATGTAGGTTGCCACCGTCCACGGGCTCCCCGCAAAGCCGAGCATCGTGACCTCCGGACCGATCAGCGCGCGGGTGCGGCGCACGGTTTCATAGACCGGCTCAAACCGTTCAAACGCCGGGGTAAAGCTATCCAGCCCGGCTTCGAGCAGGGTCGGTGCGAGATGCGGCCCTTCACCAGCGGCAAAGGTCAGCCCCTGCCCCATCGCATGCGGCACAATCAGGATATCGGAAAACAGGATCGCCCCATCAAACCCGAACCGCCGGATCGGCTGGACGGTGATTTCAGCGGCCGCTTCGCTATCATAAACCAGTTCAAGAAACCCGCCCTTTTCAGCCCGAAGTTCCCGGTATTCAGGCAGATAGCGCCCCGCTTGGCGCATCAGCCAGACGGGGGCAACGTCCTGACGGACACCTTTGAGCGTATCGAGTAATGGTCCAGGCATAGAGATCCTTTAAACAAATCTAATCAAATTATAAAAGGATTGATGGAGTCTGTTGGCCCTGTGGATTCCGGGAATTACCAGCCACTGCGTGGTTACCCCCAGCCTCAACAGGCCCAATCACCCCCCAGCGAATCCGCATGGATTGGACGTCAAGCGGGCTTTATCCCCACTCTTCCCAGCCTGTCGACAAAACCCCGCGCATTGTGGGCAAATACCCCGAGAAAATGCCTGTCAGTGGGTACGAAAATTGCTCCCCTGCTTGTGAGCCCCCCTCTCCCGTGGTTTATGCGGTGTTCTGTCCACAGCCCTCAAATCGACCAACCCCGGGGCAGCGAGTGCGAATCAGCATGAACCGTCTTAACCTGCATCTCGTCTCCGATTCGACCGGTGAAACGCTGGAAATGATCGCCAAGGCGGCCTTGGCGCAGTTTGATGATCCGGTGGTCAACCGCCATTTCTGGCCGATGGTGCGGTCGCTGCAGCATCTTGACCGGATCGTGCCCGATCTCGCCGCGCATCCCGGACTGGTGTTTTATACCTTGGTGAACCCTGATACCCGCAAACGGTTGGAAGAGCATTGCCGCCATCTGGGCCTGCCGGCGGTGCCGGTGCTCGATCAGGTCACCGCCGCGCTGGAAAGTCAGCTGGGACAGGAGGCGCATGGTCGCCCCGGCCGTCAGCACATGATGAATGACGATTATTTCAAGCGGGTCGACGCGATTCAATACACCATCGCCCATGATGACGGCCTCGCCCATGAAGAGTGGGAGGAGGCGGATATTCTGCTGGTCGGGGTGTCGCGATCATCCAAGACGCCGACCAGTATCTACCTCGCCAATCGTGGGTACAAGGTCGCCAATATCCCGTTGGTGGTCGAAAGCCCGCCGCCGACGACGCTGTATCGCTTGCGCCATCCGCTGGTGGTCGGGTTGACCACAAGCCCCGAGAGGCTGGTGCAGATCCGTCGCAATCGTCTGCTATCGCTCAACGAAGCGACAGAGACCGCCTATGTGGATAATGATCGGGTGAAAGCCGAGCTGCAATTTGCGCGGCGGATGTTCGCCGATAATGGCTGGCCGGTGATCGATGTTACCCGCCGCTCGATCGAGGAAACTGCGGCGGCGATTATCCGGCTGGCGCAGGAACGCGGCCGCAAACCAGCGAGCGAAGGCGGAGTGGGTCAGCCGATATGAGTGACATTCCGCGTCTGATCCTCGCCAGCAAATCCGCCTCACGCCGGGCCATGCTCGATGCCGCAGGCGTGATCTACGAGGCAGTGCCTGCCGATATTGACGAGCGCGCGGTTGAGGCCGGGTTGGCAGACGCATCCCCCAGCGAGGTGGCCGAGGCGCTAAGCGTCGCCAAGGCGGCAGCGGTGGCAGTGCTGCACCCCCATGCCCTAGTGCTGGGTTCGGATTCGCTCGTGGTGGTTGAAGGCCGCCGCTTCGACAAGCCGCGCGCCGCCGATGAAGCCGCCGAACATCTGCGGTTCTTCTCAGGCAAGGTGATGGAACTCCACAGCGCTGCTGCTCTCGTTCGCAATGGCGGCTGCGAATGGAGTCACGCCAGCATCGCCCGGCTGCACGTGCGCGATCTGTCGGAGGCGTTTATCGCAGATTATCTCCGCCTTGAATGGCCTGCGATCAGCCACACTGTTGGCGCTTTCCGGATTGAGGGGCCGGGGGTGCAATTGTTCGATCAGATCGAAGGTGATCAGTTCACCGTGCTCGGGATGCCGCTGCTTCCGCTGCTGGGCGCACTGCGCGAGGCAGGGGTGTTGATCGCATGACCCGCGTCTATGCCGAAGTGATCGGCGATCCGATTGCGCATTCGAAATCGCCTGTGATCCACAATTTCTGGCTGGAAAAACTGGGCATTGATGCCGAGTATCGCGCCTGCCACGTCCGGCCCGAGGGGCTGGCCGAATACCTCACTGCTCGTCGCGAAGACCCGGCGTGGCGTGGGTGCAATGTCACCATGCCGCACAAGCAGACGGTGATCCCGTTGCTCGCCACAATCCAACCGCCTGCTGATGCGATTGGTGCTGTCAACACGATCTACCCCGCAACTGATCGCGTGCTTGCCGGTACCACAACCGATGCGGCCGGCTTTCTTGAACCGCTGGCGGATCATCTGGCTGCCACCCACTACTTCCGCATGGCGCGGATCATGGGCACCGGCGGCGCGGCGCGGGCGATTATTGCCGCGCTGGCTGACAAGGGCTTCACGCTGGTGGTGGCAGGCCGTGATCCGGGCAAGGCGCGCGCGTTGCTCGATGAACTCGCGCCCAAGGGGGAACATCATGCGATTGACCTGGCGCATTTTGCCGATCCGACCGATTTTGCCTTTGACGACCGCGATGCCTGCCTTGATCTGGTGATCAATGCGTCGTCGCTGGGGATGCAAGGGCAGCCGCCTTTGCTGTTCGATTGGAGCCATGCCCCGCCGGGCAGCATTGCCTATGACATCGTCACCGCCCCGCTCGACACACCCTTCCTCCAGGGCGCGCGGGCCAAGCGCTTCGCCACGATTGACGGCTATGCGATGCTCATCGGCCAGGCCGCCGCGGCGTTTGAACGCTTTTTTGGTCAGCCTGCCCCGCGCGAACATGATGCCGAACTGCGCGAGCTTCTGATCCGGTGACTCAGCCCAAGATCATCGGCCTCACCGGATCCATCGGGATGGGCAAGTCGACCGTCGCCGCGATGTTTGCCGACGCCGGCATCCCGGTGTTCGATGCCGATGCCGAAGTGCGCGCGATGCAGGGCGCAGGCGGTGAACTCGTCCCGGCGATCGAAGCTGCTTTTCCCGGATCGACCGGGCCGGACGGAGTCGACCGCGACAGGCTCGGTCATCAGGTATTTGCCGACCCTGCCGCGCTCGCGCGGCTGGAAGCCATCGTCCACCCTGCTGTGGCGGCCAGGCGCGCCGCGTTCCTTGCCCGGCATCACGACAAGCCTGCCGTGGTGTTCGATATCCCGCTGCTGTTCGAACGCGGCGGACACGCCAGCGCCGATATCATTGTGGTCGTCTCCGCACCGGCAGACATTCAGCGCGCCCGCGTGCTCGCCCGCCCCGGCATGACGCGCGAAAAATTCGAACATATTGTCAGCTTGCAACTTCACGACAGCGAAAAACGCGCCCGCGCCGATCATGTCATCGACACCGGCACCAGCCTTGCAGAAACCCGCGCACAGGTCGCTGCGCTGATTGCTTCATTTTGATTGCAAGCAGCGCTTGCAACCTGCCCAGCTTGGGAGGATAGTGCTGCCAATGCGTGAAGTTATTTTCGACACCGAGACCACCGGACTCGATCCCAAGAGCGGGGACCGGATGGTGGAAATCGGCTGTATCGAAATGATCGGCCGGGTTGAAACGGGCCGCAGTTTTCACGCCTACTTCAACCCTGATCGCGACATGCCGCCCGAAGCGGAACGGGTGCATGGCCTGTCCGCAGCGTTCCTGGCGACCAAGCCGCGCTTTGCGGAAAGTGTCGATGAATTGCTCGAATTTCTCGGCGACGCGCCGCTGGTAGCGCATAATGCGAGCTTTGATTTCGGGTTCCTCAACAACGAACTGGAAAAGATCGGTCGCGCCGCGATCAATCTTGATCGGATGATCGATACCGTGGCGATCGCGCGCAAACGCCATCCCGGCGCGAAGCTGTCGCTGGATGCGCTGTGTTCGCGCTATGGGATTGATCGCAGTCACCGTGTGAAACACGGCGCGCTGCTCGATGCCGAACTTCTGGCGCAGGTCTATGTCGAATTGAACGGGGGGCGGCAGATCGGGCTTGGCCTGGTCGACAGTCCCGCCGCTGATACGGCTACTGCAGCCACACCCACCGCCAACGCGCCCTGGCATCGCCCTTCGGGTGACCGCCCGCGGCGCGATCCCCGCCCGCATGCTGCCAGCCCGGAGGAGCTGGAACGCCATGCCGCATTTGTTGCTGGTATCGACGACGCGATCTGGACCCGCTGACCAAGGACGGGCACAGCCGCGCTAATTATGCGATCCTCGTCATCTTAAGGAGGACTAAAGTATCATGGATATTCGAATTTCTGGCCACCAGATGGAAACCGGCGTGGCCTTGCAGGAACATGCCGCTGATCGGCTTGGCACCATCGTCGAGAAATATTTCGACCGCGCCCTCTCCTCCCATGTCACCTTTGGTAAAGCGCCCGCTGGCGCTTTCACTTGCGACATCATCACCCATGTGATGCAGGGCCTGATCCTGAAAGCGCAAGGCTCCGCCCCCGATGCGCACATCGCGCTCGATGATGCGGCGACCAAGATCGAAAAACAGCTGCGTCGTTACAAGCGCCGCCTGACTGACCGGCACGAAGCCGCCAACCATTCGCGCGCAGAAGAAGATGCCGCCTACACCATCTTTGCAGTTGACGAGGATGACGAGCAGGAGGTGATTGCCGATGCCCCGCTGGTGATTGCCGAAACGCGGGTCGACATCCCTACTGCCAGTGTCGCGGATGCCGTGATGATGATGGATCTGCGGAACACCACCGCGCTGTTTTTCAAAAATGCTGGCACGCAGCGGCATAATATGGTTTACCGCCGGGCCGACGGTTCGATCGGTTGGGTCGAACCGAAATAGAGCCGGGGTCTACCATTTCTGCGAGCGCTATGGCGGGCGACAGATCGGATCCATAGCAAGGCTCAGGCGGGAATAGCAGGAGGGGCTTTGCCCCGTTCCGGAGAAGCTGTTCCAGCCGATCCGGACCGGCTCTACGCCACATTGCGGCGCTTTCATTCGGGATCTGCAAACACCATGGACGTCAATCTGGCATTCTTACCGCAGGCAATTGCCTTTGCCCGGATCGATACCAAGACCAAAGTGCTGGCTCAGACCGCGCAATTGCTGAGTGATGCCTACGGACTTGATGCAGGACAGGTGCTGGAAAGCCTCGAAGCGCGTGAAGCCCTGGGCAGCACCGGGTTCGGGCGCGGCGTGGCGATCCCGCACTGCCGCAGCAAGGATATCCGCCGCCCGTCACTGGCGCTGATCCGGCTCGAGACGCCGATCGACTTTGCCGCTGCCGATGCGCGTCCGGTAACGCTGATCTGCGGGTTGGTTTCACCTGAAAACGCGGGGGCGACCCATCTTCATGCTCTGGCCGCACTTTCGCGACTGACGCGCGATGAAACGATGTTGCAGATGCTCGCAGAAGCGCCGACGACCGAAGCTGTCTATGCGCTGCTGACCAACCAGTTCCAGCGCGACGCTGCCTGACCCGAAGTGATGTGTCATGGACGGCAGTGACGACACTTCCCTTGCGACCGGAGCAGAGCAGCATCACCGTGCGCTCGAACGCCTCTACGCCTCTGCGCCGATCAATCGCAAATTCGGCTCAAGCTTGCATATACCGGGCGAAGGCTTGTCGCGGTTAGAGTTCATGGTGACGCCTGAAGATTACCACGCGGCGGGCGCGGCGCATGGGACGATCTATTTCAAGATGCTCGACGATGCAGCGTTCTATGCTGCCAACACGCTGGCGACCGACCGGTTTTTGCTGACAACCAGCTTCAACCTCCACTTTTCGCGTCCGGTGCGCGAAGGCCGCGTGATCGCCGAAGGGCGCTGGGTCACAGGCAAGCGCCGGGTGTTCGTTGCCGAAGCGCGGCTGGTGGACACATCGGGCGAGGAAATCGGGCGCGGCACCGGCACCTTCATGCGTTCACGCATGGCGCTCTCCAGCCTGCCGGGCTACGCGGCGGACGGGCTCTAGAGTGACCGCACGGCTGCCCGCCCACCTTGAGGTCAGCGCGATTCTGCGGCTGGCCGAATCGCTTGGCGGCTATGCGACCGTGCTTGCCAAAGGGGAGCGCGATGCGGGCACGATCCTGCTTGTAACCCTGTGTCGCGGGACCAATGCTACGCTTTACGAAAGAATGCCGGGCCTTGATGATTCCCGTTCTTTTGTTGCGACAAAACACGAAAACCCTGAAAATAAGCAGGATTTTTCGGATTATCTGGCGCGCAGACGCCGTCAGGATGCCGATATCTGGTTAATCGAGGTAGATATCGCGGATCCCGAACGGTTCGTCGCGCAATTGGCCGATTAGCGTTGACGTAAACGGCAGGCTGGCTACGGGCCCGCTCACTTCTCCAGCGCAGGCTGACCGCACGGCATTTCGGCCGTTTGATCAGCACGCAGACGGGGAGCGGCCGGCAGGCGTCATTGAACCCCCCACAATCTGTCATGATTTGGATAAGGTTCCCGCCTGCGCCAGTGCCCGCTCACCGCCCGATTTGTAGATTGCATGAGTCGCAAGACTGTCTCGATTGCTGCGATTACCACTATGGTTCTCGCATCCACTATGTTCCCCGGCCTTGATAGTGCTGCAGCGCTGGCTCAGGCGGCCAATGATCAATTCGTAGCGGCCCCTGCGGCTGAACCTGTCGAACTGGTGCCCGAACAACCCGTCACCTTCGTATCGCAGGAAGTGGTGCAATCACTGCCCGAGCGCGAACTTGCCCCTGAACCCGTTCTCACCGAAGCCGGATCACTCGGCGAGCTGATCGGCATGGTCGATACCGCCGCACCGCTGAGCGAAGAGATGCACTGCCTTGCAGGCGCGGTCTATTTCGAAGCGCGCGGAGAACCGCTGACCGGCCAGCTTGCCGTGGCGCAGGTGATCATCAATCGTTCGGAAGATGGCCGTTTCCCCGGTTCCTATTGCGGTGTTGTCGGCCAGCCGGGTCAGTTCTCCTTCATGCGCGGCAAGCAGATGCCAAAGGCCCGCACCGGAACTGTCGCCTGGACCCGCGCCGTCGCGATTGCTGCAATCGCCGACAAGGGCCTGTGGGAATCTGAAGCGGGCGACGCGGTGTTCTTCCACGCCAAATATGTGCGGCCCAGCTGGAGCATGCGCAAAACGCGGCTCGCCCAGATCGACACGCATATCTTTTATCGTTGATTAGCTCGGTCCTCGCGGCTGTTGTGGGGGCAAGCCCCCACGCCACTGCGGGCGACCGGCCGGGCTTGCGGCGCTTTACGCCGGGACAGCCTATTCTGATGTTTCAGGAAGAAAGCTTCACCCAGACAGGGGTATGATCGCTCGCCTTTTCGCGTCCACGATATTCCTTGTCGACGCCCACGGATTCGAGGCGATCTGCGCATTCGGGTGACAGCAGAATGTGGTCGATCCGAAAGCCGTGGTCACGTTGCCAGGCACCCGCCTGATAGTCCCAGTATGTCCACACTCCGCCACGCGGATTGTGGGTCCGCAATGCGTCGGTCCAGCCATCCCCCAGCATCCGCGCATAGGCGGCGCGCGATTCGGGCTGCATCAGCGCGTCATCCTGCATTGCCTTGACCGACCAGGTATCGTCATCTTCGGGAATGACGTTGAAATCGCCGAGCACCACTGCGGGCGTTTCTTCGGCCCAGATTGCGGCCATGCGGGCGCGTAAACGCTCCATCCACGCCAGCTTATAAGTGAATTTCGGGCCCGGATGCGGGTTGCCGTTGGGCAGGTACAGGCAGGCGATCCGCACGCCCGAGACATCCGCCTCAAGATAGCGCGCCTGTTCCTCGTCGCCCCCATCTTGGTTGGTATTCGGGCCGGGTATGCCCAGCCCCCGTTGCACTTCGGTGAGGGTGTATCCAGCCCGGGTATCAACCAGAATGGCAACCCCGTTGAAGCTTTTCTGCCCGTGCCAGATGGCGGCATATCCCAGCGCCTCAAAATCAGCAGCGGGAAAGCCTTCGTCCTGTGATTTGATTTCCTGCAGGCAGGCGACGGCGGGGCGCGTTTCGGCAAGCCATTCGAGCAGGCGCGGCAGGCGCGCCTTGATCCCGTTGATGTTGAAGGTGGCGATTTTCATGCCCGCCCTGATGCCTCAGAAGCGCGCGCGGGTCTAACCTAAATCCCGAAACTCGCCCCGCAGCCGCAACCTGCGGCGGCTTGCGGGTTTTCGACCTTGAACGCCGCGCCGCCCAGCGATTCGACAAAATCCACAACGCTGCCGCCGATCAGATCAAGGCTCATCGGATCAACCACCAAGCGCACACCATCAGTTTCGCTTACTGAATCGTCCGCGTCCGGCGCGTCGGCGAGGTCGAACTTGTACTGAAAGCCCGAACACCCCCCGCCTTCGACTGCAAGTCGCAGGATCGCCGGGCGCGATTGCTTGTCGGCGATCAGCGCGATCCGCTTGGCAGCGGCGGGGGTGAGGGTCAGAGGTTGAGCGGTCATGGGTTCTATCTAAGCCGCGCGGTGCAATTCCTCAACCGGTCAGACCGCCTGAATATAATTGCGCAGCGCCTCTGCCTCGTGCTGCACCTCGTCCATCTTGTGTTTGACGAGGTCGCCGATCGAAATGAAGGCGACCAGTGTACCGTCTTCGACCACCGGGAAATGCCGGAACCGGCGCCGGGTCATCAGGCTGAGCGCTTCGTCAATCGTGGTCGCAGGTGCCACCGTGACCGCGGGAGACGTCATGATCTGTTCGACCGGAAGATCGAGACACGCCCTGCCGCGATCAGCAAGGCGGTAGATCACATCGCGTTCAGAGATGATGCCGACCACCTTGCCATCGCGCAGCACCGGCAATGCGCCAATGCGCCGGGTGGCGAGGATGCCGACGGCTTCGGATACCGGGGTGGAAATATCGCAGGCGATAATGTCATCGGCGGTGCGGGCGGCGATGATTCGGGCGATGGTCATGGCTGACTCCCTCTCTCTCAGTGATGAAAGTGCCATGTTTGCGGGCAAAAGGCGAATCCGGCTGAATGCGCAATTGCAGTGCGTGAACCGAGGCTTGCATCCTTTGCGCGTTGCCAAGCGCGCACGCGCACGCCATGTCGGGCGCCATGACCCGCAAATCCCCGCTCGATGACCCTGTGAACGCCGCCCATGCCTGGGCGCGTTATCGCCAGATCATGAAGCTGCTGCTGGCGGCAACGACCGTGACCGTGGGAATCGCGATGGGGCTGCTGTTTGCCTATAATGGCATGATTTCAGTGCACTTCTACATCGCGGTGGCGCTGGGGATCAGCCTGACGATGTTGCTTGGCGGGGCATTGATGGGGCTAGTGTTCCTGTCCAACGGCACCGGGCACGACGAATCGGTCGATAACCAGCTACCGGGCCGGGATGAATTCTGGCTGCCGAAAGACGATTAGGTTGGCGGGGTAAGGCGAAAGTCCGCGACCGGGACGCCGCCGATCAGGTGTTCTTCGATAATCCGGTCGAGCACGGCCGGGGTGCATGAATGATACCACACCCCATCCGGCCACACGACCGCGACCGGCCCGGCCGCGCATATTTGCAGGCAATCGGCCTTGCTGCGCTGTACTCCGCCGCCCGGCCCGCGCGCACTGCTCTCATCACGCTTTGGTCCCACCAACCCGCGTTCTTTCAGACGGGATTTGAGAAACGCCCAAGCCTCCTCACCTTCCTTGCGCGAGCAGCATTTCTGCTTGTCCGAGACCGCGCACAGCATGATGTGCCGGGTGATCTGCGTGCCCTTGGCCGGATCGCCAAAATGCTTGGCGAGCGAGGTTTGGGCTGAGAGCAGTTCTTGCCGACTCATTTGGCCATCTCGGCCTCGGCCTCCGGCTTCAACCAGCGGTCCAGCCATGCGAACACCGTATCGTGCCATTGCAGCGAATTCTTCGCGCCCAGCACCCAGTGGTTTTCATCCGGGAATACCAGCAATTGCGACGGAATCCCGCGTTCCTGCAAGGCGGTAAAGCTTTGCAGGCCCTGGGTGTAGGGCACACGGAAATCCTGTTCGCCCGTCACGACCAGCATCGGGGTTTGCCACTTGTCGACGTGATTGGCCGGGTTCCAGCGTTCATAGGTGTCGCGCGCAACGCTGTAAGTTCCGCCAAAATCCCAGCGTGGGAACCACAGTTCCTCGGTCGAATAATAGAAGCTGCGAGTGTCGAAAATGCCGTCATGCTGGACGATGCAATCGAACCGGTCGGCCCATTGCCCGGCAATCCAGTTGACCATGTAACCACCATAGCTCGCCCCCATTGCGCAGGCCCGTTCCCCGTCGATCTGGCGGTCGAGCGTCAGCGCAGCGGTGAGGCCTTTTTGCAGATCTTCGAGCGGCTTTCCGCCCCAATCCTGCCGGATCGCATCGGTGAAGTCCTGCCCATACCCGGTGCTGCCGTGGAAATCGACCGAGATCACCGCATAACCCTGACTGGCGAGCACGCGCGGGTTCCAGCGGTTCGACCAACTGTCGTTGAAACTGCCCTGCGGCCCGCCGTGGATATAAAGGATCGCCGGGATCGGCCCGGTCTGATCGGCGAGCCGGGTAATCTGGCCCCACACCGTGTCGCCGTCGGCGCCGGCAAAGCTGAAACGGCGGGTGACGATGCTCGCCATCTCGCCCATCCGGGTGGTGGCGATATCCGTGATCGGGCGCGCCTGACCCACGCCGTCCGACAGGAACAGTTCCGCCGGGCCGCCCAACGAATCGCGCGTGAACAAGGTGCGCCCGCCGGGCAGCGGGGTCAGGTTCGCGATATGCGCTTCATTGCCCGCCATCAGATTGAGTTCGGTGACCGCCCCTGTCTGGGGATCAATGCGGAAGGCCGGGGTGTCGAGCACCTTTTGCGCGGTGGCGAACAGCGATTGGCCGTCCGCACTCCATGCCAAGCTTCCGAAGCTGAGGTCGGTGCCCTCTGTAAGGTTGCGCACCTTGCCCGTCTTGAGGTCCAGCAACTGCACCGCCAGTGTGTCCGCTTCGTAAGTCGGACGCGCCATCGCTAGCCATGCGAGATAGCGGCCATCGGGTGACGGCGTGGGAGCGGTATCGGTCGCCGCATTCGCGCCAGTCAACAAGGTTGGTGCCGCGCCGGTCAGATCCGAGACATAAATGTCGAGATTGGTCGATCCCGGCTCGGCCGCGTCGGCTTTTCTGGCGGTGAAATAGAGGCGCTTGCCGTCGGGCGAGAAGGCCAGTTCCTCGCCCCCACCGAAGGGCATGCTCGGGGTGTCGGCGACCAGCGCTGTGGCAGGATCGCGTCCAGCAGCGGGCACGCCGCCCTGTGGCCCTTTCCAAGCCACCTGCGCGTTCCAACCGGCCAGCGGGTAGACGACAATGCGGTTGTGGGTGCCCGGTGTCTCCCATTGATCCCAGTGGCGGACGAACCCGTCTGCGCCATCATACAAGCGCCCGGTGCCAGGGCCCGGCAGGTGCTTTGGCGCGCTATCGGCACAGCCAGTCTCCGCGCAATCGGCGGGCATTTCACCCCATAAGGCGATGCTCTTGCCCGTCGGCGCAAGCTTGAACCCGGCAACATCGACATCGGCAAAGCCAGCGACCACCTGCGACTTTGCGATGCTGCCATCGGGAGTGACCGCCGCGCGCCACACCCGGCTGATGGCGTCGGCGCCATCCCATGGCTGCGCATCACTTATGAAATAGAGCAGCCCGTCGGGGCCAAAAGTCGGGGATGACGCTGCCATCCCGAAATCCAGCGCCACCTGGATCGCATCCGGCGTGGTCAGGTCTAGCAGGTAGTAGGCGGTGCTGCGCGTCAGGCTATTGGGATCGGTCGTGGTGACGCTGTAGATCGCCAGGGTTCCGGCCACGTTGACTACCGGCGCGCCGGGGCGCGGCAAGGTGACAAAGTCACGCGCGCTCATCGGCGGGGCGGTGACGCCCGCAATTGCTGCAGATGGGGTGGATTCTTGCGCTGAGAGCGGGGCTGCGAGAAGGGCGGCGGCGACCGCGCCGGGGATCATCAGGTTTTGCATAATGGCGGGATTAGCCTGCCCCGCCGCGCTACGCCAGTGCTCAGACCTGTGTTACGGACGCTTGCCGACGATCCGGGCGATTTCGGCCTGTACCAGCTTTTCCACCATCCCCGGCAGGTTTGATTCGAGCCATTCGGCCAGCATCGGCCGCAGCAGTTCCCGTGTCAGGCCTTCGAGCGAGGTTTCACCCGATCGCACGATCTGCGGGCGCGCGCCCGGTTCGGACAGCATCGCCAGCGCTGCGAGGTTTTCGTGCATCGCATCGCGCACGGTTTCAGCGATCAGCGGGGCATCATCGCGATCATCGTCATTGACGGTGCGGTCAGCAGGGACGGGGTTGGCCGAGGCGGGGGCAGCGGCATCGGTCGCGTATTCCATGTCGGCAAGGTCGAGCACTTCAGCTGTATCGCGCACGACGTGGGCGCGCGCGGCAGCGTTGCGGTCTGCTTCATCCGAAGCCTGTTCGCGGCGGCGGCGAGCATCCATTGCGCCCGCCCGGTTATCGCGCGCGATCACTTTCTTGATCGATTCGAGGATTTCCTCGACGGATGCTTCGCTATCTTGCGCCATCATAAATCCCATTATTTCACCCCACGCCCTTGTGTCATCCTGTCCCGAATCGGGAAGGCAATCATTCGCCGGGCAGCAACTGCGGGCCGATTGTTGCGTCAGGGGCGGGAATGTCAACGGTTCTGGTCGATTTCGGGACAGGTTCGGGGTCACGGTCCCAATCCCAGAACTTGGTGCCGACCCGTTCGGCGTTGATCGTGGGATCATACAAGACCCCGCCGGTATCAAGGTTCAAATCGCGCGCTTCGGCCCGGCCCATCAGTGCCAGCAGGTTGAAGCCCGCGACATAGGCGTTGCGCCGCGCGGTCACCAATTGTGCGCGGGCGCTGACCAGTTCCTGTTCGGCGTTGAGCACATCAAGGATCGTGCGGTTGCCGATCGAATTTTCAGCGCGCACGCCTTCGAGACTGAGTTCCGCCGCCTCAACCCCGGTCTGTGCGCTCTTGATCACGCCATTGGCCGCCTGCCAGTTGGAATAGGTTGAACGGGTTTCGGCGATCACCTGGCGTTCGGCGGCAATCACGTCCTCCAGAGCAGCGGATTCGCGCGCGCCCGCCTGGCGTTGCCGCGCAGCAGGAAGGCCGCCCTGAAACAGCGGGATGGTGATCCGCACGCCGGCATTGGCGGTGGTTTCGTTTTGGGCGAATTCTGCCGCAACCGGGCCGCCCAACGTGCCGAAAAAATCGCTGTAGTCGCCATTGACGAACAGGCCCACGGTGGGCAGGCGCCCGGCCCCCGCTACCTTGGTATCAAACCCGGCGGCTTCGGCGCGCAATTTGGCGGCGATCAGGTTGGGATTGTTTTCGAGCGCGGAGACAATCGCTTCGCCGACTCCATCGGGCAGACCGGGCAGCGGCGGCGGAGCTTCAAGCTCGCCCGGTGTGCGACCGACCAAGCGGATATAGAGTTCGCGCGCGGCAATCAGATTCGCCTGCGCCAACTGCAAGTCACCTTCCGCCAGAGCGAGGCGTGAACGTGATTGTGCGACATCGGTGATGGTCAGATCGCCGATCTGAAACCGGTCGCTGGTTGCTTCGAGATTGGTGCGCAAAACCGCGACGTTGTTGGCCGTGAGCGCGGCCAGCGCCTCGGTCCGCAGCACGTCCATATAAGCGGCGACGACCTGACTGAACAGCGTGCTTTCGGTGTTGCGCAGGTCGGCTTGCCCCGCCTCAACCCGTTCTTTCGCTGCGCTGATCCCGTTGCGGATCGCCCCACCCGAATAGACCGGCACGAGCAGCTGCGCGTTGACGCCAAGGTTGCGTTCGGGCGCGGTAAAGGAGTTAGCCGACTGACGCAGAAATTCGATGTGCGTCGCCGTGACATTGGCCGATGGCAGCCCTTGCGCGCGCTGAATGATCACGCCTTCATCGGTGGCGCGCTGGTTGGCACGCGCGCCTTCAAGCGTTGGGTTGGTGTTGTAGGCGCCGACCAATGCTTCGCGCAGGGTATCAGCCTGCGCAGGCGCTGCGAGCGCGAGCAAGCTGGCAGAACCGACCAGCCCGAGCAAGGCGGCGCTGCGCATCATGCGAAGGTCCAGCGCTTGGGCACATCAAAGGCGCGCAGCAAGGGGATGCCGAGATCTTCGAGCGGTTGGAGGTTGACCTGACCCGCCACCTTGCGGCCCGATGCCAGCCGCGTGACCTGCCGCAGCACAAGCCCGGTGACGATCCGGCCATTATCGGTCAGCAGATCAGCCAGCGCATCGGGCAATTGTTCAATCGCGCCATCAATCACGATCAATGAATACTTGCCGTCAGCTGCGCCGATTGCTGCGTCAGCAGCTGATATGGTGGCGCAATCCGCAACCAGCGGGCGCAGCAGCGCGGCGAGGTAGCCGGTGCCGCCTTCCACCACCAGCGCACGGTCATCAGGCGCGGGCGCGGCTTCCATCAGCAACTTGCCATAAAACAGCGGCGCGGCCAGCGCGCCCCCAGGTTCATTGGCGCCCAGCGCAATCGCGCGATCGATGTAGGCGACCGAGGCCTTGTCGGCGGGCAGGAAATCCTCGCGCGGCACAGCCAGCATCCGCGCCAGCACATATTCCTCGTTCACCCCGCTGGTGCGCAGCTGGCTATCGATCATGGCGCGGCGGGCAGTCTTGCTATCAGGCAGGGTGGTGGTCATCGCGTTCATTTCTACTCCGGAGGACTGTATTAGACACGCAATACAGTCCGTCAAGGCCTGCTGCGGCCCTTGAATCTCTGACGCGCCTTAGACTTGCAGCGTGGTTGTTCCAAGGGCTTTGACCTCACCTGCGCATCGTGTTTAGGGGGACTGGTAGAGGGAGCGCGCAAAGCTTCGGCCTTGAATTCGACTTACGCAGGGATGGCTTCGATGAGTGACATGACAAACAGCGGGAATGACGTGCGGATCGAAACCGATTCGCTGGGCGAAGTGGCGGTTCCCGCACATGTCCACTGGGGCGCACAGACGCAGCGCAGCATCGTCAATTTTCCTATCGGCGGCGAACGCATGCCGGCTGCCCTGATCCGCGCGCTCGGCCTGCAAAAGCTGGCGGCGGCCAAGGCCAACATGGCGCTTGGCGTGCTCGATGCGCGGCTGGGCGAAGCGATTGTCGCCGCCGCGCGCGAAGTCATCGACGGGACGCTGGCCGATCAGTTTCCACTCGTGGTGTGGCAGACGGGATCAGGCACCCAATCGAACATGAACGCCAACGAAGTGATCGCCAGCCGGGCCAATGAAATCCTGACCGGCCAGCGCGGCGGCAAGGATCCGGTGCACCCCAATGACCATTGCAACATGGGGCAATCATCGAACGACACTTTCCCCACCGCAATGCACATCGCTGCGGCAAGCGAGGCGATTGACCAGCTGATCCCGGCCTTGCGCAAGCTGCACGGCGCGCTGGACGCCAAAGCCAAGGCGTTTGCCGACATCGTCAAGATCGGCCGCACCCACTTGCAGGATGCGACCCCGATGACGCTGGGGCAGGAATTTTCGGGTTATGCCAAGCAGATCGAATACGGCATCGCCCGCGTTGAGGCGACCTTGCCGCGCGTGCTGGAACTGGCGCAGGGCGGCACGGCTGTGGGAACCGGGATCAACGCCAAGGTCGGGTTCGCCGAGGAATTTGCAGCGCAGGTCGCCGCTGTCACCGGCCATGCCTTCGTGACCGCGCCCAACAAATTTGAAGCCTTGGCCGCGCATGATGCAATGGTGGAGATTTCGGGCGCCCTGAACGTCCTCGCCGTCAGCCTGATGAAGATCGCCAACGACATCCGCCTATTGGGTTCCGGCCCCCGTAGCGGGCTCGGCGAATTGAGCCTGCCGGCCAATGAACCGGGCTCCTCGATCATGCCGGGCAAAGTCAACCCGACCCAGTGCGAAGCGATGACGATGGTCGCCGCGCAGGTAATGGGCAACAACACGACCGTGACGGTCGCCGGATCGCACGGGCATCTTGAACTCAACGTGTTCAAGCCGGTGATGATCTACAACGTGCTGCAATCGATCAAGCTGCTGGGCGATGCGAGCCACGCCTTCACCGATAATTGCGTGGTCGGGATCGAAGCCAACACCGACCGGATCACGCAGTTGCTGAATGACAGCCTGATGCTTGTGACCGCGCTCAACCCGCATATCGGGTATGACAATGCAGCCAAGATCGCCAAGAAAGCCCATGCCGAAGGCACGACGCTGAAGGCTGCGGCGCTGGCGCTGGAACTGCTGACCGAAGAGCAGTTTGCGCAGTGGGTGGTGCCGTTGGACATGATTCGCCCGAGAGCCTGAACAACGGTTCATCATTCGACCAAGGCCTGACCCCGCCCGACGACAAGCGCCGCACCCGCTGGCGCCCGGCGCGCAGGAGGGTTATCGCTCGTCGTCATAATGTTGATGTCCCGAAACAGCGAAACGGCCCTTGCTCCGCCATCCGTTACAGTGCCGTTCCGCACGGTGCTGTTTTCGATGGTGGTGCTGTGGGCGACCTACCTTTTCCTCACCACGTTGCGCAGCATGGTGATGGACCTCGGCCCCCTACTTCAGCTTGAACTCGGCTGGAGACGGCTGCTGGTGACCATTGTCGGCGTGGCGTTCACCTTGCTGCTGTGGTTGCTCCTGCGCTTGTTCGACGCTCGTCCACTGTGGATCAAGATCTCCGCCGCACTTGCTCTTGCTCTGCCGGTCGCGCTGGGGATCGGGCAGGTGAATTACCTTGCCTTCAGGGATATTTTCCCGGCGGTGGAGCAGGCCTATGCGCAGAAGAACAACCTCAACGTGCGCCGTGATGAGAGCGGCAATCTGCTGGTGGATGTGCCGGTCCGCCCCAATGACTCAGCCGGAGCAAACGCAGCAGAAGGGACGCAGTCGGTGATTATCGAGCCGGCCGAAACCTATTCCGATTTCTGGCGCAAGTTGCTCGACATTGCGCTGGGTCGCTACTTCCTGCTGCTGGCCTGGGCATCGACCTATTTCGCGCTGTTGGCTGGCGTGCAGGCGCGCGCATCACAGCATCGCGAAGAACAGTTCCGCTCCGCCGCCAAGGCCGCCGAACTGCGCAGCTTGCGCTATCAGGTGAACCCGCATTTTCTGTTCAATACGTTGAATTCATTGTCTGCATTGGTGATGACGGGCAAAGCTGACCGGGCCGAACGAATGATCCAGACGATCAGCCACTTCTACCGCCACTCGCTCGCGAATGAACCCACCGCCGATGTCGCGTTGAAGGATGAATTTGATCTGCAAAAGCTCTATCTCGATATCGAGGCGGTGCGGTTCCCGACCCGGTTGGTGTGCGTGTTCGACCTGCCCGAAGAGCTTGAAGACGCGCGCGTGCCCGGCATGATCCTGCAACCTCTGGTCGAAAATTCGGTCAAGTATGCGATTTCCGCGGTTGCCCGCCCGGTCACCATCACACTTGCCGCGCGTGAGGAGTTTGATCGGCTGGTGATCACTGTCAGCGACGATGGCCCCGGTGTGCCGCAAGGCGCAGCGCATGGCTTTGGCATCGGGCTCGCCAATGTGCGTGACCGGCTGGAGGCACGGTTTGGCCCGGATATCGGCTTTGTCTCCGACCCGGTCGCAGGCGGCTATCGCACGGAAATTCGCATTCCCCTGTCCAAGCCTGTGAATCGCCATGCCTGAGGCTCCGACCGAACCAGCGCCCTTGCGCACGTTGATCGTCGATGACGAACCGCTTGCGGTCGAGCGGGTGCAGGTCATCTGCGCTGAGATTCCGTCTGTCCGCGTGGTCGGCACCGCGAGCGATGGGGCTGCAGCGCTGCGGCTGGCCGAAAAGCTCAGCCCCGATCTGGTGCTGCTCGACATGACCATGCCAGAACTGGATGGCCTGGGCGTTGCCCGGCACTTTGCCGCGCAGGAGCAGGCGCCGGTGGTTATCTTTGTCACTGCGCATGATCATTTTGCGGTTGAGGCATTTGATCTGGAGGCGGTTGATTACGTTCTCAAACCGGTTTCAATCGATCGGCTGGAACGCGCGATCGAACGCGCCGTGGCGCGGCGCGGGCAACGCCGTCAGCGGGTCAGCCGCTACCTTGATGAACTGTGGGTGCCGCACCGTTCCGAATTGCTGCGGATTGCGGTCAGCGAAGTCCACCAGATCGATGCCGAGCGTGACTATGTCCGCCTGCATGTCGGCGGGCTGGAAGCGCAGCGGTCTTTCCTGTTGCTGCAGACCATTGCCGGGCTGGAAGAGCGGCTCGACCCCGAACAGTTCATCCGCATTCACCGCTCCACCATCCTGCGGCGCGACAATATCCGCGGGCTGCGGCATGATGGGCTGGGCGTGTGGTCGGCGGAACTGGTCAACGGCGAAGCGCTCAGGATCGGGCGGACCTATCTTGCCCGGGTCAAGGGCATGGCGGGACGTTGATTCGCTGCCCCGCCGAAGGTGGCCGCTAACAAAAAACGGCCCGAACCCCAGGGACTGTAAGGGTTCGGGCCGTATCATCTGCACTGCGCCGGGCGGGCAGTGCAGGGCGGCAAACGCGGTTCAAGCGCCGCGTTGCTCAATCCTGTTCAGCGCTGCGACCTGCTGACGCGCTTCGGCCCGCACCTTGTCGAGGCAGGTGCGTGCGTCTTGGTTCATGATACGCGTTCCGGTCGAACGATCGTCGGCGCGGCACACGCTGCGCGCGGCCTTTTCGATCCGCCGGTCAAGCGTACGCTGGCCTTGCGCGGTCGCCAGATTGATGTCCGCGGTTGCAATCTTCAGCGTCATCGGGTCCGCCGGGCCTGCGGCCAGGGCCGGGCTGATCGCAGCGCCTGCCATAGCCAGTCCGGCAAGGGCGAGTGTCAGGGATTTCGCAAATTTTTTCATCGGGTCATCCTCCATCAGCGGGGGTTTGGTGGGATCGGGCGGGGGCTCGATCCGAAGGTGCCAACCCTCCTGCTGAAACCCGTTATATGCCCGGTGCGGCGCACATGCAGGCGCGCTTCGATCAAACTGCCGCCGCAATCCGACCGGCGCGGCGGGTGCCTGACCAAGAGTGCGCGGCGGCGGACAGATGGCGGTTTCCAATCGACCAGCGCATTGCCATATTGTGCAGATGGGATGGCCGACGATCATGATCTTTGTGCTGGGTATCGGCAATTTCGCGCTTAACCGCGCGGTGTTCGATAGTGGGCATCCTCTGTTTGCGCGGCTGCCGCGTGCCAGCCAGGTGTTGAGCAGCCGCGCCGCCTTGGTGACCGAGTTTGCGATATTGTTCTTTGCGCTACTGTTATCGGTCCAAGGCTGGCCGGGGTTTGTGTGGACCTATTTGATCTATACCGCACTCAACGGCGCGGTGGGCTGGCTGATCCTGTCAGGGCGGGTATAGGCGTTGGCGATGACCACCCGTTTATTCCATATCAGCGATGTGCATTTCGGGGTCGAAGATCCCGCTGCGCTTGAAGCCTTCGCGCGGGCGGTGGCGGACGAACGCCCCGATGTGGTGGTGTGCACCGGTGATCTGACCCAGCGCGCTAAACATTCCGAATATGCCGATGCGCAAGAATGGTTCGCGTCACTCGGTGTGCCGGTGGTGCTGGAACCGGGCAATCACGACATGCCCTATTACAACCCATGGGAGCGGTTCACCGATCCTTTCCGGCGCTACAACCGGCTTAACGCGGCGGTGGGGACGGGGTTTGTTTCGCCCGATGTTGCGCTGGTGCCGCTGCGAACGACGGTGCGGGCGCAGCGCCGGTTCCCGTGGTCTGACGGGGTGGTGACCCGCGACGCACTCGAAGCAACGCTGGCTGATCTCGCGGCGCTGCGGGATGATCCGCGCACCATCATCGTGATTGGGCATCACCCGCTGCTTGGGCCTGAAAGCGCTCCGACCAATCCCACTATCGGCGGTGATGCCGCCTTTGCGCAGCTTGCCGCGGCGGGCGTACATGCGGTGATTTCGGGCCACGTCCATGTGCCGTTCGACCAGTTGCGCAGCGTGGCGGGCGGGCCGGTAATGCGGATGATCGGCACCGGCACCCTGTCGACCCGCTTGCGCCACGGCGCGCCAGCATCGTGGCGCGAGATCATATGCGCGCCCGGAGGGGTGATTGAAACGCGGCTGCGGCTGCCCGCCTCCGCGATCATGCCTGCGGGTGAGGCTGCAACGCAATCCTCCTGATCAGGCTCTTAACCTTTTCCCTAGCAGGGACGTTAAGGTTTTGTTGGTGAAATCCCCCTTGCTGGCCCGCAGACGTCTCATGGCGTGTGGCGCCTGACAATGAACCTGGTCTTTGCCGAACAGCTTGGAGGGGTGTGTGCGATGGATTTGATCAAAGCGCTGACGCTGGGCGCGATACTTTCGGCGACTTTGGCGCTGGTGATTGGATCGCAGGGGACCAGCGCGGGGCCGCTGGCGATTCATCTGATTCCGGTTGCCGATGCCAGAGTGTATTGGTCGTGGCCGGTCTTTTTCGGCGGCAGCGGCCTGTCATTCGGGCTCATGCTGCTGCAACGCTGAGGCCGCTTGGGCGCACCGCATGAAATAGGGCGACATGAAAAAGGGCGGCTCCCTTTCGGGGGCCGCCCTTTGTCCTTGCCTCGATAAAGCGTTTAGCGCTTCGAGAACTGCCAGCCGGGGCGCGTTTAGCGCTTCGAGAACTGGAAGCTGCGGCGGGCCTTGGCCTTGCCGTACTTTTTGCGTTCCACCACGCGGCTGTCGCGGGTGAGGAAGCCTTCTGCCTTGACCGTAGAGCGCAGTTCAGGCTCGTACTTGGTCAGAGCTTGGGAAATGCCGTGCTTCACGGCGCCCGCCTGACCGGACAAGCCACCGCCACGAACGGTGCAGATCACATCATACTGGCCGGCGCGGTCAGTGATGGTGAAGGGCTGGTTGATCACCAGACGCAGGGTCGGACGCGCGAAATAGGTTTCCTGATCGCGGCCATTGATGGTGATCTTGCCGGTCCCCGGCTTGACCCATACGCGGGCCACGGCATCCTTGCGGCGGCCAGTGGCGTAGGAACGGCCCTGGGCGTCGATTTCGCGGTCGCGCAGCGGCATGGCCACACGGGCGATTTCGGCAGCGTCGCCCTGCGGCACGCCAGCGGCGATGTCTTTCAGATCGGCGAGATCGGACACGGTCGTGGTTTCATCAGTCATTATGCAACGACCTTGTTCTTGCGGTTCATGGAAGCAACGTCGAGCACGGAGGGCTTCTGCCCGTCATGCGGATGCTCGGTGCCGACATAGAGGTGCAGCGCACGCATCTGGTCACGGCCAAGCGGGCCGCGCGGAATCATGCGTTCCACAGCCTTTTCAAGCACGCGTTCGGGGAAACGACCGCCCAGCACCTTGGCCGGGGTGGTTTCCTTGATCCCGCCGGGGTGGCCGGTGTGCTTGTAATAGATCTTGTTGCCCATCTTGTTGCCGGTGAACCTCACCTTTTCAACGTTGATGACGATCACATGGTCGCCGCAATCGACGTGCGGGGTGTAGATCGGCTTGGTCTTGCCGCGCAGGATGTTGGCGATGATCGCGGCGAGACGGCCGACGACCAGACCATCGGCATCGATAATGTGCCAGTTCTTTACGACCTCGGCCGGTTTAACGGACCGGGTCTGCTTGCTGAGCGCCTTCATGGCATGTGTCCTTGGTTCGAAACTGTTTCTCGGGAAGTGGTCCGGAGAATCGCCCGCCTGATCCGCAGATCGGGTGAACAAGTGGGGCGCAAATGTCGGTGAGTGGGGTGAAAGTCAAGCAAAAGCGCGCTTTTTCGATAGGGTAAAATAATACCGCATGTCTGACGAGGCTGTGATTGGGCCAAGATTGGGCTGCCTACATCCCGCCGCCAAAACCCTGCAGACTAGACTGGGCTGAGCGTCCAGACTTCGAGCGCGCGGCGCGTCAGGCCTGCGACGGTGGTGATCACCTCACGCTCTGCATGTTTGAGCCAGGGCGCGTCAGCTTGAGGTTCAGCGCTGTAATGCAGGGTGAATTGCCCGTTCAGTCCGCCGGGCAGTGCAACCGAACGGCTCATGTCGACCGGTTTCCCGGTCGGAAACAGCAGATCGGCCGGCAGCGTGTCGAGCGCCGTGGCTCCGGCCTGATGCACCTGCGCCAGATAGAGACGATACCGCTCGCGCTCGTCAGCGGGTAGTGATTGCCCCGCAATCATTGCCTCGGCCGCTTGCAGGGCGTCGGTCACTGCAACATCTGAGGGTGGCGTGAGGTCTGAGGAAAGGATTGTGCCGTCCTCTGCCAGCATCAACGGAAACATCGCGCTGGTATCGCGCTGCTGTTCGATCTGGGCGAGGGTGGCCAGATGCGGCGGGGCGGTCACCTCGGCGCCGATCTGTTCCCCGTTAATCACAATGCCGCGTCCCAGCCTTTGGTACCGCACCATCCAGCTCCGCCGGACAGTGATGGCCGCAGCGTCGCCAATCCCACGCTCCAGCACCCGTTCAAGGCGCAGCGCGGCTTCAGGCAGGCGCAGGGGCAGAGTGGGGGCAGCGCTGAGCGGCGCGGTCAGGCTGCGCAGAACGCTCGTTGCGCCGCCCGACACCCCAACCCCGATCAACGCCAGCAGCAGGGCTCGCCGCGTCTTCGCAATCATCGCTGTCCCCTTTTCCAAACCGGCGATGCACGGCAC
>JANQTR010000111.1:43831-46410 GCA_030731635.1 Erythrobacter sp.
TTGCGAACGTGCCGCGCCAGCCACACCAACGCAGCCACGGCGACCCAAGCCCACCAGCGGTGGAGGAAATGCAGCATGAACGGGTCGTGGGTCACGGTCCAGATGATGCCGTGCGACCAGTCCACTTGCGGAATAAGCCGCCCGTTCATCAGCGGCCAATCACGGGCGGCGTGACCCGCATTGAGCCCGGCGACCCATGCGCCCAGCAGCAGTTGGATGAACAGCACGCCTGCAACCAGCGCCGCGCCAGCGGTAAGCCGCGCGGGCCGCGCCGCCGGATCACGCGCCAGCCTGCGCATATCGCGCGCCGTCCACACCAGTCCCGCCAGCAGCGTCAGCGCCGTCAGCAGGTGGAGCGAGAGCCTGAAATGGCTGACGTCGGTCATGTCGCCGACCAGCCCGGATTGCACCATCAGCCAGCCGATCAGCCCTTGCAGTCCGCCCAGTGCGAGCAGGCCCAGCATGCGCCCCTTGTATCCGGCCGGGATAGCGCCCTTGAGCCAAAACCACGCCAGCGGCAGCGCGTAAACCAGCCCGATCACCCGGGCGATCAGCCGGTGGAACCACTCCCAGAAAAAGATGAACTGAAAATCCGCCAGCGTCATCCCGCCCAGCGCCGCTTCGAGCCGGTATTCGGGGGTCGCCTGATACTTGGCAAATTCAGCCTGCCAGGCAGCCTCGCTCAAAGGTGGGAGGATGCCGGAGACGACATTCCACTCGGTGATCGACAGCCCGCTTTCGGTCAGGCGGGTGATTCCGCCGACCAGCACGATCATCACGATCATCGCAGCGACAATTTCCAGCCAGCGCGCCAGCGACAGCGGGCGTGCGCCGGACTGCGGGGCGGTGTGAAAAAGGGTCGATGCCGAGGCGGACGTAGCCATAATGCGCTGTCCCATGTGCCCCTGCGCGGCCAAGCGCAAGCCCGTTTGCAGCAAGCACTCATGCGAGCAGTGCAAGCTCGCCCAGCTGTAGCGGCCCCAAATTGAATAGGATTTCAATCCCGCATTACCCTTGCGCAATGTAACAACATTACATATGTGCAGGATCACCATGCCGCTCAACACGTTGCCTTCGCCGACTCGCACCTCGCTGCGTCGCCGCCTCGATCACCTCGGGATCGGGCTGGCCGGGCTGTGCGCGTTGCATTGTCTGGTCACGCTGGTGGTGGTTTCAACGCTCGGGCTGGGCGGCATTCTCGGCGGGCATTATCTGCTGGATGAAAATATTCACCGCATCGGCCTTTTGCTTGCGCTGGTGGTTGGTGGGCTGGCGATCGGCTGGGGCCTATTACGCCACCGCCGGATGCTTCCCTTCGGAATCGCGGTTGCGGGCTTGGCGCTGATGGCAGTCGCCCTGCTGGTGCCGCATGGTACGAACGAATTTCTGCTGACGCTGGTGGGCGTAGCGCTGGTTTCCGCAGCGCATCTCGTCAACATGCGCGCTGCGCACTGAGCGCCTTGGCAGACCCGCGCTGTCAAAACACAAGGTTGCAGCCTCGGCGTGAGCGCCTATGTCTCGCGCCATGAGCGACCCCAAGACCATCACGCTGAACGGTGACACCCGCCGCAGCCACGCCGCCACCATCGCTGATCTGGTGCGCGAGCTTGACCTTGCGCCCGAGAAAGTTGCGGTCGAATGCAATGGCGAAATCGTCCCGCGTTCGACGTTGGGCGATGCGCCTCTGGCCGATGGTGACCGCCTTGAGATTGTGCATTTCGTCGGCGGAGGGGACCATCAGTCTGACACGTGGACCGTCGCCGGACGCACTTTCACGTCGCGGCTGATTGTTGGCACCGGCAAGTACAAGAGTTTTGAACAGAACGCCGCTGCGGTTGCGGCTTCGGGGGCGGAGATTGTCACGGTAGCAGTAAGGCGGGTCAATGTCAGCGATCCCAAAGCGCCGATGCTGACCGACTTCATTGACCCCAAGAAAATCACTTACCTGCCCAACACGGCGGGGTGCTTTACCGGCGAGGATGCAGTGCGCACGCTGCGGCTGGCGCGCGAAGCGGGCGGCTGGGATCTGGTCAAGCTCGAGGTGCTGGGCGAAGCGCGCACGCTTTATCCCGACATGCGCGAAACGCTGAAGGCGACCGAGGTGCTGGCCAAGGAAGGCTTCCTCCCCATGGTTTACTGCGCCGATGATCCGATTGCCGCGAAGCAGCTGGAAGACGCGGGCGCCGTCGCAATCATGCCGCTGGGTGCGCCGATTGGTTCGGGCCTCGGCATTCAGAACCGGGTGATGATTCGCCTGATCGTGGAAGGCGCCAAGGTGCCAGTGTTGGTCGACGCAGGCGTCGGTACAGCGTCGGATGCGGCGGTGGGGATGGAGCTGGGCTGCGATGGCATCTTGATGAACACTGCCATCGCCGAGGCGAAAGACCCGATCCGCATGGCCCGCGCGATGAAACTGGCGGTCGAAGCCGGGCGCGAGGCTTACCTCGCAGGCCGGATGGCACGGCGGATGTATGCTGATCCGTCATCGCCTCTGGCTGGGTTGATTTGACAAAACACCAGCGTTTCGTTCTGGCTCAGCTGCGCAGCAGCCGCAAGCGCGACCGCGCGCCCGCAGCGAC
>JANQTR010000112.1 GCA_030731635.1 Erythrobacter sp.
GAATGGCCGCTTTCAGGATGATGGCCGAGGTTCTGTTTTGGCTGATTGTGGGTGGCTAGCTGTCGTCTGATTGCGCCAATCGGGCACGCGTCTTACGTCCCTTGCGCTGTGCTCGATTTTCTAGACCCCTGACCACGCAAACACCCAAGGGCTCACTTGGAGCCTTCTTCCAACCGCCTTTACGCGCAACATCGTGCCGCGCGGAGCTTTCGATAAGATCTGCGATAGTCTCTTCTACGCTCTCGATCTGAGACAACGCTTGATTGTTCTTATGTCTGGTCCGACGGATCTCAAGCGCCTTCCTGAGCGGCACCGCCTTTCGTGCTGCTTTGTTGTTCCCGAAGAAGTATCCCGCGCGGTCACGGGCTAAGCTAAGCGCTTTCTTTTCCTGCGGAGTTTTTGGCGGTTTGTTGCTCACCTGACGAGATTAAGCTGAGGCGTGGACGTCCGCAACGGGGTCGCTTGCTGAATGGCAGCTTTTATCCACTTGCGCCAAAAACCGGACGCTTTCGCATCATCCGCTTGTCACGGCCGCAGCGCCGCCTCCAGCGTCGGCCAGCGCCGCAGCGAGGCTTCGATCTCGCCAGCCGCGCCGCGCAGCATCGGCAAGCGGGTGCGCACCAATTCGTCTTGCGAAATGCGGGTGGTGGAGGTGGAACAGTTGATGCTGGCGATCACTCCGCCGTCACGCCCGAAGATCGGCACCGCGACCGAAACGATGCCGTAATCGAGCTCGTCCAGCGCCGAATCATAACCGCGCTCCGCAATCAGCGTCAGGCGATCGGCCATCGCGGTGCCATCGGTGACGGTGCGTTCGGTGAACCGCTGGAACGGGGCGCCCGCCAGCAATGCGGCGCGCTCTGCCTCGGGTAAATATGCGGCCAAGGCCTTGCCCAGCGAGGTCGCGTGGAACGGAAACCGCGTGCCGACATTGGCCGCGACCCGGAACCGCCGGTCGGTGGAAACATGCGCGACATACAGGATCTCAGTGCCCGAGAGCACCGTCAACGATGCGCTGTCGCCAGTCTGATCGCGCAGGGTCTGGAGCGGCCCGGCCACCACCTGATCGATCTGCATTGACGCGGTAAACGCCGAACCGATCGTCAGCACCGCCGGGCGCAGCAGGAACTTGCGTTCATGCTGACCGACATAGCCCAGCGCAACCAGCGTAATCAGGCACCGCCGGGCGACCGCCGGGGGCAGTGCGGTTTTGGCCGCGACCTCTGACAGGGTCATCTCCGGGTGATCCTCGTCAAACGCCTTCAGCACGCGCAGGCCGCGTTCCAGGGTCGAGAGGAATTCCGGGTCCTTTGCGCCTAACTCCTTGGCGGCAGGTTCAGACCTTTCGTATCCCATGCACGGGCCTTTCGATGGAGCGGCGCACTTCCGCGTTGTCCGCCCCCAATACCGGCGGCGCGGTGACGCTGTCCATCCGCGCGCCATCGAAACTCACCGGGAAACGGATCGTGCGGAATTCGCCGTGCGGGCCGTCCGGGTCGGTCACTTCGATGCCCAGCACCTTGGCCTGTTCGGTCGCCAGCACTTCGGCGCTGTCGAGCACCGCGGAATTGGGCACTTCGAGGCGGGTCAGCGTTTCTGTCCACTCGGCGCGCGAGCGGGTGGCGAAAATCGGCGCGAGGAAGGCGACCACATCCTCGTAATGCGCAATCCGCGCATCGCGGCTGGCGAAGGCGGGCCGCTCAAGCATATCGGGCTGGCCCACCGCCGTCGCCAGATTCTCCCAGAATTTGGGGGGGGACGACATGTGCAGCGCCAGCCATTTGTCGTCAGCGCACTGAAACACATAGCTTTGGCTGACATGCGGGCGGCTATACGGCCCCATCACCTGATCGGCGGACAAAAGGTGCGTGAAATCATCGAGGTTGAAGTGGCACATTGCCTCAAACATTGATGTTTCGACCACCCGGCCCTTGCCGGTCGTGTGGCGTTCATTCAGCGCGGCAAGGATGCCAATGGCGGTGTAAAACCCGGTCATCGCGTCGGCGATGGCGGGGCCGACTACGCGCGGATGTTCGGGATTGACCAGCAGTCGCAGAAATCCGCTGGCGGCCTGTGCGACGGTATCGAACGCCGGGCGATCGCGCTCCGGCCCTTCGCTGCCAAAGCCTGAGATCGAGGCATAGACCAGCGCTGGATTGATGGCTTGCAGCCGCGCCGCATCGACGTGCAATCGATCCGCCACGCCGGGGCGGAAATTCTGGATGAACACGTCTGCCGTTTCGACCAGCCGATCGAGGATGGCGAGGTCTTCAGGGGTCTTGGGATCGATCGTGATCGACCGCTTGTTGCGGTTATAGGTCTGGAAATGGGGGCTGTAGAGCTCGCCCTTGAATGACCGGAACGGATCGCCGGTGCCCGGCTGTTCGACCTTGATGACATCCGCACCCAGATCAGCGAGGATCATCCCGGCGGCAGGGCCAGTGATAAAGGTGCCCATTTCAAGCACAGTAACACCTGCTAACGGCCGAGCTGTCATCCAACAAATCCCATCTGCTTGCCTTGTAGGAATTACAGCACTATATTCTTCGCATAACGAAATCAACTTCGAATATCGAAAAAGGACGCCCTATGCGCATCGGCAAGCAGGATAACGCCGTCACCTCAATCTGCACCTCTAATGCTGAGAGCATCACTGTACGGGGCATGGATTTGTGTTCCGAGGTGATCGGCCACGTCGATTTCACCAGCTATTTCTGGCTGCTGGTGACCGGCACCATGCCGTCACCCAAACAGAAGGCCTTGGCCGACGCCGTGCTCTGCGCAATTGCCGAACACGGATTGGTGCCGAGTGTCGTCGCCACTCGCATGACCTATGCAGCCGCGCCCGAGGCATTTCATGGCGCGGTCGCCGCTGGCCTGCTCGGCTGCGGCACGGTGGTGCTGGGCAGCGCCGAGGTAGCGGGCAAGTTCTACGCGCAGGTCGTGGCCGAAGCTGAGGGCAGCGATCCCGCCGAGGTTGCCGTCGCCGCGATCAAGGCCCTGCGCGCGGAAAAGAAGGCAATCCCCGGGTTCGGCCACCCGCAGCATTCGGGCGGCGATCCGCGCGCGCACCGCTTGCTCGCGCTGGCGAAGGAACACGGCATGGAAGGCAAGCATATCGCCATGCTGCGCACCATCGAAGCGGTTCTGCACGAGGCGATTGGCCGAACGCTGCCAATCAACGTCAATGGCGCGATCCCGGCGGTGATGCTGGATGCAGGTTTCCCGCTGGCGGCACTGAAGGGCATTTCGCTGCTCGCCCGCACCGCCAGCCTGATTGCGCATTTGCAGGAAGAAACCGAACGTCCGATCGGCTTCATCATGTCGGGCGCGGCGGCCGAGCGCATCGGGTTCGACGATGGCACCGACGGAGGCGCAGAGGGGGACGAATAAGCGCGCTTGATCCCGCGCCCGGCCCGCGCCACTGTTGGCGCCTAGGCACAAGGGGCGCAGGCATGATCGTACAGCGGATTTTCTCAAGCGCGGTGCTTGCCGCTGCGCTGATTGCAGCGCCTGCCTTGGCTGACACATCGCTGATGCTGAGCGAAACCGAGGTCGCTGCTCCGGCCCTGCCCCGTATCTTGCCTGCACGCGAACGGGCAGAGGTGGAAAATCGCATCCTTGCCCAGCGGCTCGATACCGTGATCCCTGCGATCATGCGCGAAGAAGGCATCGACCTGTGGGTGCTGATGGCGCGCGAATATTTCGAGGAACCCGTGGTCGCCAGCATGCTCGATGCCGAGAACATGCACGCGCGCCGCCGCACCATCCTGATCTTGCACGATCCGGGTGAGGGCAAGCCGGTCGAGCGCCTCACCGTCAGCCGCTATGGCCTTGGCGGATTGTTCGAACCCGCTTGGAACCCCGATGAACAGGCCGACCAGTGGCAGGCCGTGGCCGAGTTGATCGCGGCGCGGAACCCTGCAAAAATCGCGATCAATTCCTCCGACCTTTCGCAGTTCGCCGATGGCATGACGCTGAGCCAGTATGACAGGTTCATGTCCGCCCTGCCCCTTGCCCTGCATGACCGCGTGACCAGCGGCGAGGGGCTGGCGATCCGCTGGCTCGAAACCCGCACGCCTGCCGAAATGGCGCTCTATCCCAGCATCGTGCGCACTGCCCACGCGGTGATCGATGAGGCATTTTCGGCCAAGGCCATCACCCCCGGCGTCACCACCGCCGAACAGGTGCAATGGTGGTACCGGGACCGGCTGCTGGCCTTGGGCCTGGATCCGTGGTTCCACCCCTCGGTTGCAATCCAGCGGCAGGGGGTGAAGGGCATGATTGACGGCGAAGAGGTGATCCAGCCGGGCGATCTGCTGTGGACCGATTTCGGCATTACGTACCTGCGACTCAACACCGACACCCAGCACCTCGCCTATGTCCTGAAGCCGGGCGAGACCGAGGCGCCTGCGGGCCTACGGCAGGGGTTGGCCAACTCCAACCGGGTGCAGGATTTCCTCATCCGCGCGTTCAAGACCGGGCGCAGCGGGAACGCGGCGTTGGCCATGGCGCGCGCTGATGCGATTGCGGCCGGTCTTGAGCCTTCGATCTATACCCACCCGATCGGAAATCACGGCCACGGCGCGGGGCCATCGATCGGCTTCTGGGACAATCAGACCGCTGATCCGCGCGGCAGCGGTGCGATCCGGGCGAACACCGCGTGGTCGATCGAGCTGACCTCCTATGCCGCCGTGCCCGAATGGGGCGGTCAGCGGGTCGACTTCCGCACCGAGGAGAACGCCTTCTTCGATGGCGAAAAGGTACGCTTCATCGACGGACGGCAAACCGCTATCACGCTGATCCCGTCCGCACCGTAAGCACTTTTGAGGGGAGCCGCAGCCCTTGCATGGGCGGCGCTCGGGGGCCAAAGGGAACGCCAGACAGGAGACCTTCCCCCATGACTCAGACCCTGCGTCAGATCGACCACTTCATCGTCGGCGACAGCCCCACCCCGACCCGCAAGCATGCCATCTGGAACCCCTCGACCGGCGAAGTGCAGGCCGAGGTTGCGCTCGGCGATGCTGCACTGCTGGCGCGTGCGGTTGAGACCGCCAAACGCGTCCAGCCCGCCTGGGCCGCCACCAACCCGCAGCGCCGCGCGCGGGTGATGTTCGCCTTCAAAGAACTGGTCGAGGCGAATATGCAAAGCCTCGCCGAAATGCTTTCTTCCGAGCATGGCAAGACCGTGCCGGACGCCAAGGGCGATGTGCAGCGCGGGCTGGAAGTGATCGAATATGCCTGCGGACTGCCCCAGATCATGAAGGGCGAATACACCCATGGCGCAGGGCCGGGGATCGATGTCTATTCGATGCGCCAGCCGCTCGGCATCGGGGTTGGCATTACGCCGTTCAATTTCCCGGCGATGATCCCAATGTGGATGTTCGGCATGGCCTGCGCGGCGGGCAATGCCTTCATCCTGAAGCCTTCGGAGCGTGACCCGTCGGTGCCGGTGCGGCTGGCAGAATTGTTCCTTGAAGCGGGCGCGCCCGAAGGCCTGCTGCAGGTCGTCCACGGTGACAAGGAAATGGTCGACGCGATCCTTGATCACCCCGATATCGCCGCGATCAGTTTCGTCGGCAGTTCCGACATTGCACAATACATCTACGCGCGCGGCACGGCGAACAACAAGCGGGTGCAGGCCTTTGGCGGGGCGAAAAACCACGGGATCGTGCTGCCGGATGCTGACCTTGACCAGGTGGTCAATGACCTCACCGGCGCGGCTTTCGGTTCGGCGGGCGAACGCTGCATGGCGCTGCCGGTTGTAGTGCCGGTGGGTGAGGAAACGGCAGAGCGGCTGAAGGAGAAGCTCCTCAAGTCGATCGCCGGTTTGCGCATCGGGGTCTCCAACGATCCTGACGCGGATTACGGCCCGGTCGTGACCCCTGAGCACAAGGCGCGGATCGAACAGTGGATCACGGTTGCCGAAGAAGAAGGCGCGGAAATCGTCGTCGACGGGCGCGGGTTCTCGCTTCAGGGACACGAAAAGGGCTTCTTCGTCGGCCCCACGCTGATCGACCATGTCACCCCGCAGATGAAATCCTATCAGGAGGAAATCTTCGGCCCGGTGCTCCAGATCGTGCGCGCCAAGGACTTCGAGGAGGCAGTGCGCCTGCCGAGCGAGCATCAATATGGCAACGGCGTCGCGATCTTCACCCGCAACGGCCACGCCGCACGCGAATTTGCCGCGCGGGTGAATGTCGGGATGGTGGGCATCAACGTGCCGATCCCGGTGCCGGTCGCCTATCACAGCTTCGGCGGGTGGAAGCGGTCCGGCTTTGGCGACATTGACCAATATGGGACGGAAGGGCTGCGGTTCTGGACCAAGAACAAGAAGATCACCCAGCGCTGGCCGGATGGGGGCGGCGATGGGTCCAACGCTTTCGTGATTCCGACAATGGGGTAATTGGCCCGGCAGGCGAGGGGCGGGAGGAGGCCAAGCAGCCTCCTTCCGCCCTGCCATAGGGTCTACCCCTCAAACGCCAGCTTGGGCTTTCTTGCTGCCGCGGTTTCATCCAGCCGGCGCCGCGGCGCATAATAGGGCGCCTGCTTCAACGCCTCGTCCCCTGCCAGCGCTCGTTCCACCACTGCGCGGAAGGCGGTGATGAACTGATCGATCGCCGCCTTGCTTTCGGTCTCGGTTGGTTCGACCAGCATTGCGCCGTGCACCACCAGCGGGAAATACACCGTCATCGGGTGATAGCCTTCGTCGATCAGGCCCTTGGCCACGTCCAGCGTCGACAGATCGCCGCCGAAATCCTTGTCGCCAAACAGCGCCTCGTGCATGCACGGGCCGCTACCTGCGAAGGGCGCGTGGAGAATATCCTCCATTGACCGCAGGATGTAATTGGCGTTGAGCACCGCGTCCTCGGCGACCTGCTTCAGCCCGTCCGCCCCGTGGCTGAGCATATAGGTCAGCGCGCGGGTGAACATTCCCATCTGTCCGTGAAACGCGGTCATCCGGCCAAAGCTTGGCCCGCGTTCTTCGCGGTTTTCTTCTTCGACGAGGTAAAAGCTGCCTGCATCGGATGATCGCACAAACGGCAGCGGCGCGAACGGCGCGAGCGCTTCGGACAAGACCACCGGCCCAGACCCCGGCCCGCCGCCGCCGTGCGGGGTTGAGAAGGTCTTGTGCAGGTTGATGTGCATCGCATCGACGCCAAGATCGCCGGGGCGCACCTTGCCGACGATCGCGTTGAAATTCGCCCCGTCGCAATAGACATAACCGCCAGCTGCGTGAACGGCATCGGCGATTTCGCGGAAGTCCTTTTCGAACAAGCCGCAGGTGTTGGGATTGGTAATCATTACGGCCGCCACGTCCGGCGCCAAACGGGCCTTCAGCGCTGCGACATCGACCCGGCCTTCGGGCGTCGCGGGAATATCCTCGACCCGGTAATTGGCAAAGGCGGCGGTGGCAGGATTGGTGCCGTGGGCGCTTTCGGGCACAAGCACTACCTCGCGCGCATCACCGCGCGCTTCGTGTGCGGCGCGGATCGCGAGGATTCCGCACAGCTCGCCATGCGCGCCAGCCTTGGGGCTCATCGCGACAGCGGGCATGCCCGTAAGCTTGCAAAGCCATTCGCCCAGTTGGCTAATCACTTCCAGCGCACCCTGCACCGAGCTTTGCGGCGCAAGCGGGTGGATGTCAGCAAATCCGGGCAACCGCGCGACTTTTTCATTCAAGCGCGGGTTGTGCTTCATGGTGCAGCTGCCGAGCGGGAAAAAGCCGAGGTCGATGCCGTAATTCTGACGGCTGAGGCGGGTGTAATGGCGTACCGTTTCCGGCTCGGTCAGGCCGACGAGGCCGATGGCTTCTGAGCGCGCAAGGCCGCCAAGGCGGTTTGGCGCAGCGTCGTCCACAGGCGGCAAGTCGACCCCGGTCACATCAACACGCCCGATTTCGAACAATAGCGGTTCTTCGAGCATCAGCGCGCGGTTGCCGGTGGTGGTGGCAGGTCCATTGTGCATCCCGTCTTCGGACGCAATCATGGCGGGCTTCCAGCCGGATTGGTTGGGGGCATTCATCACACGGTCTCCTTGATGCTGGCTTCAAGCTCAAAGGCGAGCCGTTCGATATCATCCTCGGTGGTGGTTTCAGTCACGGCGACCAGCAGCGCATGTTCCAACGCTGCGACCCCGGCATAAAGCCGCCCGAGCGACACCCCGCCCAGCACGCCCCGATCCGCCAGATCGCGCACGATTTCGCGCGCAGGCTTGCCATCAAGGATCAGGGTGAATTCGTTGAAGAACGCATTGTTGAGCACGCGCACGCCCGGCACCTTGGCCAACCTGTCAGCGGCGAGACAGGCAAGCCGGTGGTTTTCCGCCGCCAATTCGCGCAGGCCCTTTTCACCCAGCAGCGTCATGTGGACGGTGAAGGCCAGAGCGCACAGGCCCGAATTGGTGCAGATATTGCTGGTCGCCTTTTCGCGGCGGATATGCTGTTCGCGGGTCGAAAGCGTCAGCACGAAACCGCGTTTGCCCTCGGCATCGGTGGTCTCCCCGCACAGCCGGCCCGGCATCTGGCGCACATGCTTGGGATCGCGCACCGCAAACAGGCCGAGGTACGGCCCGCCGAATTGCAGGCCCACGCCCAATGATTGGCCTTCACCGACCACAATATCCGCGCCCATTTCGCCCGGCGATTTACACGCGCCCAGCGCCACGGGTTCGGTGTTTACCACCACCAGCAACGCGCCTTTGGCATGCGCGGCTTCGGCCACGGCGGACAGATCGCTGATCCGCCCTAGGATATCGGGATATTGCACCACCACACAGGCGGTTTGATCATCGATGCGGGCTATCAGCCCGTCCAGATCAGGCTCAGGCTGGATTGCGGGCATGGCATCGGCGATGATGTCGCCGGTGAAATGCGCCATCGTCTTCACCACCTGGGCATAATGGGGATGCAGCGCGCCCGAAAGTACCGCACGGCCGCGCTTGGTCACGCGGGTCGCCATCGCCACCGCCTCCCAGCAGGCGGTTGACCCATCATACAGCGAGGCATTGGCCACCGCGCAGCCATACAGCCGAGCAACCTGCGTCTGGAATTCGAACAGCATCTGCAAGGTGCCTTGCGCGATTTCCGGCTGATAGGGGGTGTAGGCGGTCAGAAACTCGCCGCGCTGAATGATCGTGTCGACGCTGGCTGGCACGTGATGGCGGTATGCGCCTGCACCAAGGAAGAATGGCACATCGCCTGCGACCAGATTCTTAGCCGCCAGTTTCTTCATATGGCGTTCGACCGCCATTTCGGATGCGTGCATCGGCAGGCCTTGGATCGGGCCATCAAGCCGCGCGATTTCGGGCACATCGACAAACAGATCGTCAACCGTGGTCGCACCGATTTTCGCCAGCATCGCCGTACGGTCGGTATCAGTCAGGGGAAGGTAGCGCATGGGAGAGGTTTTCCGTGGCTGGTGGTGAAAGGTCAGGAAGGCGTTTGGGCGGCGCTCAATTGCGCCAGATCGGCCAGCGTCCCGGCAAAGCGCGCCGGGCCGGTGTGGGTGGTGCGCATCCACGGGGCGAGCCAGATACGGAAGCCCGCAGCACGCACGCGGTAGCAAAAGGCATAATCGTCAGACAGCATGTGCCCGGACGCAGGATCGATCATCGGCTGGAACAGCGCGGTCAGATGATCGCCTGCCAGCCCGCTCTCACGGTCGAGCGCATCGGCGGCGTATCGCAGATCCGGGTGGCGCGCGCACAGCGTCTCGATCACGTCGCGCCGAACCACCATCAGCCCGGTGCCAACGCGGGCAAGTTCAAGCGGCGCATCCACCCGAAAATTCGCCTGCGGATCAAGCGGGTCGAGTGCGAAGATGCCGGAGTATTTTTCCAACACCGCCGGTTCGCCCTGCGCCAGCCCTTTGGCCGCAGCGGACGCCACCAGTGACCAGTTGATCCGCCGTTTTGGACAGGGCGCACCGATCACCGCGAGGCGATCATCGCTCTGCATCCGACTGATGAGATCGAGCAGCGCCTCGGGCTCAAACCCGATATCGCCATCGACAAACACCAGATGGGTCGCATCCGATTGCAGAAACACAGCGGCCAGCACATTGCGCGCCCGGTCGATCACGGCATTATTGCTGAGCCAGGCAAAGGCGCAAGGCACGCCCGCCCGCTCAGCCGCGCCCGTCAGGCCGACCACACTGCGCAGATAATCTGCCTCCGCCCCGCCATACAGCGGGGTGGCGACCATCAGGCTGGGTGCGCGCGTGATCGTGACGGGCGGCGAGGCGGTCATAGAGCGTCGACGAAGGCCTTGTACGCTTCTTCGTCCATCAGCGCGTCAAGCTCGGCTTCGGCAGCGATGGTCATCTTGAAGAACCAGCCGTCTTCCTCGGGCGAAGAATTGACCAGCGCTGGATCGTCTTCCAGCGCGGGGTTCACTTCGGTGATCTCGCCGGTGATCGGGGCGTAGACGTCCGACGCCGCCTTGACGCTTTCGACCACGGCGGCATCCTTGCCCTGTTCGATCATCGCGCCCACTTCGGGCAGTTCGACGAAGACGATGTCGCCCAACTGACCCTGCGCATAGTCGGTGATGCCGACCGTCGCGATATCATCTTCGACATCAATCCATTCGTGTTCGTCAGTGTAATAGCGCGGCATGGTTCAGCTCCCTCTGAAATAGCGGTGGGGGACAAAAGGCGTTGGCGAAACGGTGGCGGCGAGGCGCTTCCCGCGCACGTCGACTTCAAGCGCGGTGCCGGGCGCGGCATGGCTGTTGGCAACATAGGCCATGGCAATCGGCGCGCCGAGCGTGGGCGAGAAGCCGCCGCTGGTGACGGCGCCGATGTGGTCGCTTCCCGCAAACACCTCGGCGCCTTCGCGCGCAGGCAGGCGACCTTCGATCTTGAGGCCAACCCACTTGCGGGTGGTGCCGTCATTGATCTCGCGAATGATCCGGTCAGCGCCGGGGAAGCCGCCTTCGGCACGGCGGCGCTTGTTGATCCCGAAGATCAGGCCCGCTTCGATGGGGCTGGTTTCGGGGGTCATGTCGTGGCCATACAGCGGCAATCCCGCCTCCAGCCGCAGCGAATCGCGCGCACCCAGGCCGATCGGCTGCACTTCAGGTTCAGCGCAAAGCAGATCAGCAATTTCGGCGGCAGCTTCGGCGGGGAGCGAAATCTCGAACCCGTCCTCGCCGGTATAGCCCGCCCGCGCGATGGTGACATCATGGCCCGCGATGGTGAAGCGTCCGAACCGCATGAAGGTGAGCGCCGACAGCGGATATTCGCCCTGCGCATGGCGAGCGAGCGCATCCGCAGCTTTCGGCCCCTGCAAGGCCAGCAGCGCGCGATCATCGAAGTGATTGAGCGTGATGGCGTCGGGCAGCGCTTCGCGCAGGGTACCGATGTCATCCCACTTGGTCGCGCCGTTGACCACCAGATAGAGCGCATCGGGCCAACGCGAGACCATCAGATCGTCAAGCACCCCGCCATCCTCGTCCAGCAACAGCGAATAGCGCTGCTGACCGAGTTTCAGGGTCGAAAGGTCAATCGGCAGAACCGCTTCGACCGCGGCATCAAGGCCGGGGCCGGACAGCAGCAATTGCCCCATGTGCGAAACATCGAACAGCCCGGCGTTTGTCCGCGTCCAATTATGTTCGGCAATGATGCCCTCATACTGGATCGGCATGTCATAGCCTGCAAAGGGCACCATCCGCGCGCCCCGCGCGCGGTGCCACGCATCAAGCGGCAGCGCGTCCAGCGGCAGGTCTTCGAGATGCTCTTCGGTATCGTGGTCGCTCATCAAAGGCTTTCCCGGCAGAATACGGCAGTCCAGCAGCGCAGTCACGCTGCCCAAAAACTGCCCCCTCTGTCGGGTGACCTGAGAGCTTCGGCGGGTCCATCAACGCGGTGGACCGCCTCCCCTTCGGTGGCCCCGGACGAATCCGAGACGCTTTCCAGAGTGTCACGCAGCCGAGCGGTCCGTTGGCCTGAGAGTTTCCGGGGCGGTTGCTCCTTCGGCGCCTTTGCCTTTTGAAGGGCATCGGGCTCTCCCGCTCGCCTGCCCGCAACAGAATCGCTTCTGCTGTGGAAGACCACGTCGCGATGCGCGATTTGCTGCAGCGCGTCAATCAGGCGAATAGGCCTAGCGCGCGTTCAGCCACAGCAAATAGAGCGCCGACAGCACAATCCAGCTGCCATCGATCGTCTTGAGGCGTTTTGCCCCCAGCCACAGCGCGATGGGCCGGGCCAGAAACCCGCCCAGCACCGCCGCTGGCGCGGCCAGCAAGACCACTTCCCATTGGATTGTCCCCGCCTCGATATGCCACACCGCCCCGGCGATACAGCTGACCGCCGAAATCACGCAGGCCGCCCCGGTGCACAGCAGCACCGGATAATGACGGATGAAGAGGTAGAGCGCGACCAACTCGCCCATCCCGACCGAGAACAGCGCGGTGATCATCCCGCCGGGGATAGCCAGCGCCAGCAGAACGGCAAGATCGGTCCGCGCCAGCCGCGCGCGTTCGGGCCGGGCGGCGTTGATCGTCCAGGTCGCAGCAATCAGCGCCAACCCGAGCAGGATCGAGAACGCCTTGTAGCCATAGAGCACGTCTTGCTGATCAAACGCCGTCAGCCGCTGGGTCGCCAGCATGGCGGGCAGCGAGAGCGCCAGCACCGCCAGCACCACGGTGGCAAAGTCGCGGGACCGCACTTGCGCTTCCAGCTCGGCAGGCACGGGCTGGTGCAGCAGGCGGTCCGTCCAGCGCAAGGACCCCATGGTCATGCCGAAGCTCTGGATGCCCATCGACACGCCCACCACGCTGAGCGGTGCAAGGCTCATCACGCCAAGTTCCCGCAAAGCGTTGAACACCGGCACGAACACTACGCCCCCGCCCGTGCCGGAGGTATTGGCGATGATCGCACCGATGACGCCGACGCCGGGCAAGAACCACAGCTTCGCCAGTAGCGCGGGATCGGCAGGCGCCAGCGCCCAAAGGAGCGCAAAGGCGGCCAGCAGCACCACGCCGCCGATCCAGACCAGCCGTCCGCGTGGCAAGGCGGCGCCTGCCGCGGTTTCGGCGGTGGCGTTCATGATTTACTCGGGTGCCTGCTGCGTCAGCGCCAGCGCACGCACCATCAGTTCGACTTCGCGCGGGTCAGCGCCGCCCGTATCCTCGCCGCCCGCAGGGGGTGGCACTTCGGTGGTGAAATAGGCAAAGCTGGTCGCCTGTTCGAAGGACAGCCACAGGCCTGAACGCAAGCCATAGGCCTCGCCGCCATGTCCGATGCGTCCTGATCCATCGCGGAAGAGATCGTCGAGGCACGGCTTCTCATCGACCATAAGATAGGCTGCCAACCCATAGGCGCAAAAGCCTGCGGCGGTTTCTCCCGGTGTGTGCCGGTCTGCTGCTGCAGCGATTTCGCCGAACCAAAGCCGCATGCCTTGCTGGGAGAGGAAACGGTTCTCGCCCATTAACAGCAATCCGCGCCCAATTGTCGCCAGATCCACCATCCCAATCCGCACCCCGCCCTGCGGGCTGAAGATCGAGGCATTGGTGCCGGGGACGTAAGCGTCGAGATCGCACGCAGCCCCTTCCGCCACGGGGATCGTGCAATTCGGCGGCAGGTCCTCCGGCGCATCACGCGCAACTTCACCGGTGTCGCGGTAGAGCGTCACCGCGCGCGCCTGCATATCGGCATCGCACAGCGTCCAGTTGAGGCAGGCCTTCACACCCAAGGGCCTGAACACCAGCCGCTCGACGAGCCGATCATACCGCTCGCCGCTCACCGCCTCCAGCGCTGTTGCCACGATGGGCGAGCCAAGGTTGGCATATTCGAACGCCGCTTCGCCCGAGGGTCCGGTGTCGCGCCATGCGGCGGGATCAGCGAGCTTGGCCTCAAGGCTGTCGCCCAGCGGGATGATGTAGCCCGCCGCATCGCTCAATCCCGCACGGTGCGACAGCAGGTGGGTGAGCGTGACGGCTGAATCGGGGTGGTAAGGCGAACGCAGTTTCCACCCAAGATAGTCCGAGACATCGCGGTCGAGATCGACCTTGCCCTCGTCCATCAGGCGCAGCGCTGTGAGCGCCATGATCAGCTTGGAAATGCTGGCGATCCGCACCGGATCATTCGCTTCAAGCGCGCGGCCTGTTTCCTTGTTCGCCAGACCTTCGACGACCAGCGGGGTGATCGCCTCTCGGTCAAACGCGACGACGACTGTGGCAGGCGGCGGAGCGGCGGCGGCAGGCGCGAGCGGGATGATGAGCGCGAAGGCTGTGATCAGACGGCGAAGCATGACACGCATCATCGCCGCTTGTCCCCACATGATCAATCGAGATTTGGCCGCAGCCAGCGCTCGGCCGTCGCCAGATCAATATCCCTCCGCGCGGCATAGTCCTCGACCTGATCGCGGCCCACCCGCGCTACCCCGAAATATTGCGATTCCGGGTGCCCGAAATAGAAGCCGCTAACGGCTGCTGTCGGCCACATGGCAAAGCTTTCGGTCAGGGTCAGCCCCACGTTTTCAGGCGCATCGAGCAGATCAAACAAGATCGGCTTCAACGAATGATCGGGGCAGGCGGGATAACCCGGCGCAGGGCGGATACCGCGATATTGCTCCTTGATCAGTGCCTCGGTGGTCAGCTGTTCGCCCGGAGCGTAGCCCCACAGCGTTGTGCGGACATGCTGGTGCAGCGCCTCGGCGAAAGCCTCGGCAAAACGGTCGGCGAGCGCTTTCAGCAAGATATCGGAGTAATCATCCTTGTCGGCCTGAAACCGCTCAGAATGGGTCTCGATCCCGTGGATGCCGACTGCGAAGCCGCCGATCCAGTCACCTGCTGGGTCGATGAAGTCGGCAAGGCACATGTTCGCCCGGTCGCGGGATTTCTTCACCTGTTGGCGCAGCATCGGCAGGCGCGCGCCGTTGTCGAGCACCACGTCATCGCCGTCACGCCCGCACGGCCACAGGCCCGCGACACCGCGCGCGGTCAGCCACTTTTCCGCGATGATCTGGTCGAGCATCGCATTGGCATCGGCGAACAATTGCGTTGCGGTCTCGCCCACCACATCATCGGTCAGGATCGCGGGGTAATTGCCGTGCAGCTCCCAAGCGCGGAAGAACGGTGTCCAGTCGATGAAGCCGCGCAGGTGCTGCAATGACCAGTCGGGGAACACGTGCACACCCGGCTGCGCGGGCGCTGCGGGCTTTTCGCTGAAGTTAGCGGGAAAGGCATTGCCGCGCGCGTCCGCAAGGCTCAGCAGCGCACTTACGGTCTTGCCCGCGCGGGCATCGCGGACGGCGATATATTCGTCCTCAACCTCGGCGACGTAGTCATTGCGTTGAGTGTCGGACAATAGCTTGGAGGCGACTCCGACCGCGCGGCTCGCATCGAGCACGTGGATCACCGGACCTTCGTAAGCCGGATCGATGCGGAGCGCTGTGTGTACCTTGCTAGTGGTCGCCCCGCCGATCAGCAGCGGCATGGTCATGCCAGCGCGCTGCATTTCTTCAGCGACAGTGACCATTTCATCAAGGCTGGGCGTGATCAGGCCGGACAGCCCGATCATATCGGCCTTGTTGTCATTGGCGCTGGCAAGAATCGTCGGCCAGGGCACCATCACACCCAAGTCGATTACGTCATAGCCATTGCACTGCAACACCACGCCGACGATGTTCTTGCCGATGTCGTGCACATCGCCCTTCACTGTGGCCATGATGATCTTGCCCTTGGCCTTGCGTTCCTCTTCGGGGAGCAAGTCTTTCTCGGCCTCGATGAAGGGGATCAGGTGCGCGACCGCTTTTTTCATCACACGCGCAGATTTCACCACCTGCGGCAGGAACATCTTGCCACTGCCGAACAGGTCACCAACCACGTTCATGCCGTCCATCAATGGGCCTTCGATTACTTCGATCGGACGGCCACCGGCTTTGGCGATGGCGGCGCGCATGATCTCGGTATCGTCGACGATATGCGCGTCGATGCCTTTGACCAACGCGTGTTCGAGCCGCTTTTCAACCGCCCAGCCGCGCCATTCCTCGGCGGCCTTTTCGTCAGCGACGCTCTTGCCCTTGTAGCTTTCGGCAAGGTCGATCAGGCGTTCGGTCGCGTCTGACCGCCGTGCCAGAATCACATCCTCGCAGGCATCGCGCAAAGCCGGGTCGATCTGGTCGTACACGTCCAATTGCCCGGCATTGACGATCGCCATGTCGAGGCCCGCAGGGATGGCGTGATACAGGAACACCGAATGCATCGCGCGGCGCACCGTTTCATTGCCGCGGAAGCTGAACGACAGGTTGGACAGCCCGCCAGAGGTCTTGGCATAGGGGCACTGCGCCTTGATTTCACGCACCGCCTCAAGGAAATCGAGCCCGTAGCGATCATGCTCCTCAATCCCGGTCGCGACGGCGAAGATGTTGGGATCGAAGATGATGTCTTCGGGTGGGAAACCTTCGGCCACCAACAGATCATAGGCGCGCTTGCAGATGTCGATCTTGCGCTGCTTGGTATCCGCCTGCCCGACCTCATCGAAGGCCATCACCACCACCGCCGCGCCGTAATCCATGCAGATTCGCGCGTGTTCTAAGAAGGCTTCCTCGCCCTCCTTCATGCTGATCGAATTGACGATCGGCTTGCCGCTGACGCACTTCAGCCCCGCCTCGATCACGTGGAATTTTGACGAATCGATCATCACCGGCACGCGGGC
>JANQTR010000113.1 GCA_030731635.1 Erythrobacter sp.
AAGGCGATGGTGCGGTGGGGGGCGACGGGAAAGCGGCGCGCTTTCCTACGACGCCGGTGCGGCGATAGGGATACGGCGGTGCAAAGCGACAGCGTTGCGGGTTTTCGCTGCAAAATCGTCGGGAAATTTACAGAAATCCATGAATTACAGAGGGATAGGGAAAAATATCCGCTTTCCAGACCCCTTCCAGCCTCGTCCAGACCCCGCCTAGGTCGCGCCAGACCCTCGCTAGACCCGCAGAACAGGCCAAACGGCCCAAAGGGCCGCAAGGCCGACCGCAGGTGCTCAAGCCTGCAAGGCTTGAAACAGCACCGAGGACGAAGGCGCGGAGGCGCCTTCGCAAAACAAACCCGTCCTCAAGTAGCGAAGCGGTAGGACAAAAAAAGTCAGTGCCGGAAATGCCGCATCCCGGTGAACACCATCGCCAGGCCTGCGGCATCGGCGGCGGCGATCACCTCGTCATCGCGGATCGATCCGCCCGGTTGGATCACTGCCGTAGCGCCCGCCTCTGCGGCGGCCAGCAATCCATCCGCGAAGGGGAAAAACGCATCTGAGGCAACCGCGCTGCCATAGGTGCGCGGCGCGGCCCAGCCATAGGTTTCGGCGGCTTCTTTCGCCTTGATCGCGGCGATCCGGGCCGAATCGCGGCGGTTCATCTGGCCCGCGCCAATCCCGGCGGTCGCCCCGTCCTTGGCATAGACGATGGCGTTGGATTTGACGTGGCGGGCCACGGTCCAGGCGAACAGGCAGTCCTGCAATTCCTGATCGGTGGGCGCGCGTTTGGTAACCACCTTGAGATCATCCACGCCAATCGCCCCGGCATCGCGCGACTGGATCAGCATCCCGCCCGCAATCGTCTTCATCGCCAGCCCGTTGCGGCGCGGATCGGGCAAGGTGCCGCATTCCAGCAGGCGCAGGTTCTTCTTTTTGGCGAAGATTTCGCGGGCCTCGGCGCTGACGCTGGGGGCGATGACCACTTCGGTAAAGATCGCCGAAATTGCCTCAGCGGTAGCCCCGTCAAGCTCGCAATTGACCGCCACGATCCCGCCAAAGGCTGACACGCTATCGCAGGCGAGCGCCGCTTCCCATGCTTCAAGCAGTGCGCCGCCTTGCGCCACACCGCAGGGGTTGGCGTGTTTGACGATCACCACCGCAGGAGCCTGTCCGGCAAATTCGGCCGCCAGTTCCAGCGCGGCATCGGCGTCGTTCAAGTTGTTGTAGCTCAGCTCCTTGCCCTGCAACTGCGCCGCCTGCGGGACACCCCGTGTGCCAATCACCTGCGGCACATAGATCGCGGCCGATTGGTGCGGGTTTTCGCCGTAACGCAGGGTGTCGGCGCGCTTGAACGCGAGCGGCAGGGTCTCGGGGAACAGCGTCGGTTCATCGCTCGCCGTGGGAGAGAAGGCGAACCAGCTTGCAATCGCCGCATCGTAGGCGGCGGTGCGGGCATAGGCCTTGCCCGCCATGCTGATGCGGAAAGGCAGGCTGGTGGCGCCATCATGCGCTTCCATCTCTGCCAGCAGGCCTTTGTAATCCGCCGGGTCGGTGACAATCGTCACAAAGCCATGGTTTTTCGCCGCCGAGCGCACCATCGACGGCCCGCCAATGTCGATATTCTCGATGATTTCGGCGCGGCCCGCGCCCTTGGCGACGGTCGCTTCGAACGGGTAGAGATTGACCACCACCAGATCGATCGCGCCGATCCCGTGGGCGTCCATCGCGGCGACATGTTCGGCATTGTCGCGCAGCGCCAGCAGCCCGCCATGCACCGCGGGGTGGAGCGTCTTGACCCGCCCATCCATCATCTCGGGAAAGCCGGTGAGGTCGGACACATCGCGCACGGTGAGGCCCGCATCGCGCAGGGCCTTGGCGGTGCCGCCAGTGCTGACCAGTTCAACGCCCCTGGCGGCCAAGGCCGAACCCAGTTCAGCCAATCCGGTCTTGTCGGACACTGACAGCAGCGCCCGCTGGATCACACCTTCATTCATGGTCGAAAATCTACCCTGTCTTTTTCAGCAGCCAGGAGAATTGTCCCCCGCTGCGCATTGCCAGTCCTTCGATCACCAGCTGTTCGGTGGCGTGTGGGCGGCCATCGCCGTCGATCCACAGGCTGTCTTCGGCAGAAAAGGTGACCTCACCGGTGCCCGCCCTATCGCCGCCCAGCCGGAATTGCCAGAGCCGCCCATCAGGCAGCAGCAGGCTTGCCCCGCGTTTGTCGCCGGACAATTGCACCTCAACCCCGCGCCCGAGATGGAACCGCAAAGCAAAGGCGATCTTGCCGCGCTTGCCGTTCTTGGCCGAGGGGATCAGGATGTCCTCACCAGCCAATTCGGTGCCGTCACCCGACAGGGTGAGGATGCGCTGATGGGTCAGGCCGAAGCGGGCGGCATAGCCATCATGCGCCGCCACGATCCGGGTTGCTTCACGCCCGCGCCCGGCCACCATCCGGCGTTCCACCGCGACCGTTTCAACCCCCTTGCCGAGCTGGCCGTGGAGCAGCACCGCGGTCGAATTGGCATTGTCCAGCACCAGGGATGAAAACGCCGCTGTGGCGCGCAGGCCCGCAGCAATGCGCGCAGGCACTTGGCCCCCCGCCATCGCCGCGCCGCCGCAATTGACGATGATCCGCGCCGGCCCGTCAGACAATTCGAAGGCCAGGGTTGAGGCGCAACCGATCCGCGTATGCCGCGCGCGCGGCGGTGGGGCGGTGTCGAATTGCAACAGCGTTTCACCCGCCCGCACGCGCTGGTACCCCCAGCTGTTGGTCACGGCGAGCGGGCGCGTGCGCACCCCTGATCCGGCAATCACCGCCGCCACCCGTTCAGCCCTGATCGCGCCTTGCCCTTGCCAACTGCCGAGCCCGCCATCGCCGTGACGCAGCGCCAGCAGCGGCGGTACCAGCAATTCGCGCATCACCGCCAGCGCAGGCGGGGGGGCGATGGCGACCGCATCATAACAGCCGAGCACATCGGTCAGCAGCTGGATCGCTTCAAGCTGCGTGGCGGGACAGCGCGACAGCACGCCGCCATCTTCCCCCACCATATCGCCCAGCGCGCGCACCAGACCCGCCTCACCAAACAGCCGCCGCGGTTTGCCATTGGGCAGCAAGAGGCCCGCAGCGACGATCCCGGCCCATCCGGCCACAGCGGCAAATCCGGCCCCGGCCTGCGGCACCTTCTTGTCGAGCCATGCGGCAGTTGCAGCGATCGCGGCGAGCATCCGCGATTTCAGCGCCTTGTCATGACCCGCCAGCACCAACGGCGCGTGGACCAGCCAGGCAACCAAGCGCAGCCCGGCATGTTCAACCTCCCACGCTGGCCCCTTGGCGGGAACGGCATTGGCGTGGAGCCACAAGCCGGCAATCCGTTCGGCCACAGCGGTGCAATCGGCACGCGGCGCGCTGACCGCGAGATCCGCGAGCCAGCTGAAACTGTGCAGCACCCGCTCCACCCCCGGCGCATGGCGCGCAGGCGGTGCGAAATCGATGCCGGCGATTGGCAGGCGCGCGCCGTGGATCAGGAAATGCCCGGCGCGCAGCGCTGTACCCGCAGCGCGGTCGCCGTGTGGGGGGCTGTCTACTGTGGCCAGCACCCTGAGCGGCGGCGGGCGTCGAAACGGCTGGCTGAGCGCCTGCCCCGGCACACCGATGCGATAGGCCAGCCGGATCAAGGCCTCCCCCGGCCCGGATTGCACCGCGATCACATCGCTGAGCGCCAGCGCCCGCGAAGGCTCCTCCGGCTGCACATCGGCGGTTACGGCAGGCGGGGTGACTGCGGCGTTTTCTTCGGCGGGCCCTTCCGCTCCGGGTTCGGCACCATCTGCCAGCGACAGGGCCGGATGATCCGCCACCCGTTCCACCAGTGCATCGGCGCGTCTGCCTGCCGGGGTGCGGAACAAGGTTGCCATCAGCGCCCAGCCTTCAAGGCTGCGATATTGGCGGCGTAATGATCGGGCCCGCCCTTGAAGGTGGCAGAGCCTGCGACCAGCACGTCAGCCCCGGCCTCAACGCACATTCGCGCGGTTTCGGCATTGACCCCGCCATCAACCTCCAGATGGATCGCCCGGCCAGAGCGCGTGATTATCGAACGGATGCGTGCGATCTTGTCGAGCTGCGAAGGGATAAAGCTCTGCCCGCCAAATCCGGGATTGACGCTCATGACAAGGATCAGATCAGCCAGATCCATCAGGTTGTCGAGCACCTCGACCGGGGTGCCGGGGTTGATCACCACGCCCGCTTTCTTGCCTAGCGCCTTGATCGCCTGCAACGTGCGGTGGATATGCGGCCCGGCTTCGGGATGGACGGTGATGATATCCGCGCCTGCTGCGGCAAAAGCTTCAAGATAGGGGTCAACCGGGGCAATCATCAGGTGAACGTCGAACGGTTTGTCGGTGTGCGGGCGCAGGGCTTTGACCACGTCGGGCCCGATGGTGATGTTGGGCACGAAATGCCCGTCCATCACATCAATATGGATCCAGTCCGCCCCGGCCGCGTCAACGCTGCGCACTTCTTCGCCCAGCCGCGCAAAATCGGCTGAGAGGATCGAAGGGGAAATCAAAGGTGCAGGCATGGCGCGGCGCAGGCCCTTTCTGGGATAGTGCCTGCCTTACGGGAGCCGCGAATCAGGCGACAAGCGCGAATCGCGGCTTTTCCACCGCGGCGATTAACTCCACTGCGGTGACTATCCTTCCAAACTGACCGGGTAGGCCCAATGCGCGCTGCATCTGATCGGCCTTGCCTTCGCAGTAGAGCACGACGGCACCGGCAATCGCAGAACCGACATCTCGACCGACGGGACAGGGATGTCGAACAATCCCGGCATCAGTAAAATTCCGGTCATTCCGCGCCCACCTTTGGCCCCAAAGGCGCGCTTTACCGCGGACGAGGGGATCACCCCTATGGCGATCACGATCGCGTATCCTAGCTGATATCGCGCTGGCGCCGCCGGTGCTGCCATAGATCCCACAGCACCTGCGGCGCGGCCAGCAACGGATAACGTTCGCGAAACGGCGTCAGTTTGACCGGCATGCCGGTATGGCGCTCAATCTTCCACGCGGCATAACGGGCTGCCCCGTCAAAAGTGGTGCTGGCCTTGACCAGCCGGACGAGGTTGAGCGGCTTGCCCAGCCGCCGCCGCCGCGCCCACCAGCCGAGAATGCGGCGACGCTCGCTTGGGGCGAGTGCGGGGGATAGCGTGCCGCCATTCGCCCCCGGCGCAATCCCCGCCCCCTGCCATGCCAGCGGTAGCAGCCCGTTGAAGTGGTCGGCATTGACGCTGAGGATATCATCCTCTCTCCCGCGTTTTTCGACCCGGAATTCGGCCTTGTACGTCGCGCGGAACAGCGCCCGCCAGTAATCTTCTGCAGTGCCGGTTTCGGGGCCGAGCGCGGCGGCAACCCGGGCGGCGGTGGTTGCGGCGGCGGCGATGGCGGCGATCACTTCGCTGCGGGCGGCATCATCTGCGGCCCAGACCAGCGCGCTCGGCTGTACGAACCGCGCCCAGATGGTGGTGTCGGATAGCTCGCCGCTGGCAGCGCGGGCAAAGGTCACAAGCCGCATCGTCGCCACCTTGGCGCGCAAGGTCAGGCCTTGATGCGGGTGTTCGTGATAACTCACCGTCGGCCAGATCGCGGATTCCTGATCGCCGGGCAGCAGGATGTAGAAATCAAGCACCCCGTCGAGCGCACCGGTCCGCAGGTTCGACCCGTAAAACACCACCGCCCGCGCGCCCGCAGCGTTCGCTAACGCCTTGGCAAAATCGGCCACTGCCGGATCAAGGGGTACATCCAGGCGCACGGCAATTCGGTCGGCCAGCGCGCGCAAAGCGCTGCTCATGGCGTAACGAACGCGAGCTCCGGCCCCTGTTCGATCCGGTAATCGCCCGCCGGAAATGCTTCACCATCAAGGATGAACTGATCATCGATCGACAGGCTGAACTGGCTTGCGGTGAGTTGGTGAATGCCGCGCTGGCGTAGGCCGTTGCGGATCTTGCCCATCACCACCAGCGGCACCAGCGCGGTCGTGCGGCGCGAAATCTGATCGACCGCCACCAGCTTGAGCCCGGTGCGCAGCGCACCGAACGGGCGGATTCCGGCGGGCAGGCTTTCCAGCGTTGAGGCAAACAGCAATTGACGCATGTCCGGATCGCCATGGCCGCTATGCGCCATCGGCGCGTCGCTCGCGCCAAGGCCGATCCGCATCTTTGCGCCGCGCCGCCACGGGTTGGCGCGGCTGGCAAACAGCGATTGCAGCAGCGCCCACAGCGCCGTCACCGCCACCACCATGCTGTCAAACGCGCCGAGCCGGTGGGCGCTTTGCGCGGAGCGGGTGGCAGTCGCAAATGCGCCGGCGCCAAGGATGAAGCCTGCCACGCGCGAAACGCCAGCGGCCTTGCCCGCATCATCGACCGCAGAGACCGCCATCGGCCTGCGCCAGACCCGTTGCCCGTGATCCAGCGCGTCAATCGCGTCCTGCAGGGTCCAGTCGTTGGGAATGCCCAGATCAACTGTCAGGGCATTGGTTTTGCCTTTGGGAAGAACGGCAATCGCGGGCCAATCATCGCCAAAGATTGTCTGCCCGCAGGTCAGAACATCGCGCACGGTGCCATCACCGCCATTGATCACCAGCAGATCAATCCCGCGCGCAGCGAATTCGGCGAGGGCTTCGGGTAGCTGGGCGCGAGCGCGGGGCTGCGCAATATGGACATGGGGACACAGCCCACAGTCGAAATCCGCGCCCAGATTGCGGTGGCTACGCGGATTGTAGATTACGCCAACCGTTGGCGCCTGGCCCGTATCACGGACTGGTCGTGTCCGGGCACGCGGCGGCGCCGCCGGATCAACGCGCGGAATCTGCGCAAACTCGTAGATCGGCGTGGCCATAGGCGTCCTATAAGTGTCGCAGCTCCAACTTTCTACTGCAATCTTGACTTGGAACCGTAACCTGACGGGCCGCCCGACATCGCCGCCATTGGCGCAAAAACAAAGGGCAATGCGACGAAGCCTCGCCACAGCAAGACAAATGCCCCGCCCCCCGCGCCAGCCCGCAGGGCCAGATCGTTGCTTGAAGCGATGTTAGAGAGCCCAGAGAAAAGGTCGCACTCGCGCCCACCCGGCGTCCAGGACCCAGAAAAGCTGGTGCACCCGACAGGATTCGAACCTGTGACCTCTGCCTTCGGAGGGCAGCGCTCTATCCAGCTGAGCTACGGGTGCCTTTAGCGTTGCATGCGGTATTACCACATCGTGCGGCGCGCCGCTTAGCAAGTGCGTGGACGGGGCGCCACACAATTGTTCGTGCGCAAGCCAAGCGGGCGTTCGGGCAGACGGCTCGGGGTCGGTTCGTTTGGTCGCGGTGCGCGTCACTGCCCAGTCCCGGCTGGCCGCAGGCATGACACGGCCTGGCTTAACCAATCGGCAATCTGGTGCACTTAAGCTCGCGCCCATGGCAACGCTCCCGCCCGAATCGATTCTGCCGCGCACCGCGGCCGCACCGGACAGCGTGGCTGCCCATGCCACACTTGAAGCGGACTGGCTGGCGCTGCACCAGCAGGTGGGGGAACTCGCCCGGCTGGCCCGGATCGCCGCCGAACCTGAACTGACCGCTGGATCGCTGGGCCGCCTGCTTGTTAGTGCGCGGCCATGGCAAATCAACTTGCTGGCGCAAGGGATCGAAGATGTTGCCGCAATGCTTGGTAGCGGGATGGCGGCACTGGCGACGCTTTCGCGCAGGGGGCAGGACACTGCTGCTCCGGCGTTGGCGCTGTGGCGTGAGTTTCATGCGGCGCGCGGGGCGATGCTGGCGGCGCTGAGCGCTGAAGAGACGGCCTGATACAAGACACCCGGGCTTGACTGCGTTCCCACTCTGTTCCATTTCAGTGCCATGCTTGGCGAGCCCTCATCACAATCTGATTCGCCGCCGCTGACGGGGCTTACTGCGGGCGATGTCGCGCGCGGGATCGGGCGGCTGTTTGCTCGCAACGGCATCTGGTGCTTGTCCGAAGTGCCGATCCGCAATGGCCGCCGTGCCGATCTGATGGGGATCGATGCCAAAGGGCTGGTGGTGATCGTTGAAATCAAGGTCGCCCGCGCCGATCTGCTCGGCGATGCCAAATGGCCCGATTATCTTGATTTCTGCGATCGGTTTTTCTGGGGCCTGCCACCGGGGCTGGATCGCAGCCCGCTGGAAAGTGAGGCCTATCGGCCCGGAACCTGCGGGGTGATTGTGGCTGATGGTTATGATGCCGAGATTCTGCGCCCCGCAGCGCTCGCCCCGCTGGCGGCAGCGCGGCGCAAGGTTGAGGTGGAGCGACTGGCGCGGATCGCGATGCGGCGGCACACCGGATTGATCGACCCACTGTGCGCGGCGCTTGATACGCCGGGCTAGCTTTGGGGTCTGGCATGCAGGGTGAGTTTGCCCTGTCTTGCGCCCGCGAATTGCGGCATAGCTGGCGCCGATGCTGCCCCATGACCTGCCCGTTCCATTTGCGCTGCTGATCGTCAGCCTGGCGGTCACGGTGATTGTCGCGCTGCGGTATCTGCTGGCGAGCGGGCTGTTTGCCCTGGCCACTGCGCGGGTGCGGCCGGGGCTCTATGCCGGGCGGGGTGAACAGATTGCCCGCGAAGTGCGCTGGTCGCTGCTGTCGGCTGCGATTTACGGCGCGCCTGCGGGGATCGTGTTGTGGGGCTGGAACCACTTTGGCTGGACGATGATCTCGGCCGATTTTGCCGCGCTGCCGTGGTGGTATCACCCCCTGTCGGTGCTGATTTACCTGCTCGTGCAGGATACCTGTTTTTACTGGAGCCACCGCTGGATGCATCAGCCGCGGCTGTTCCGGATTGCCCACGCCGTCCACCATCAAAGCCGCCCGCCGACCGCCTGGACCGCTATGAGCTTTCACCCGATTGAGGCGCTGACCGGCGCGATCGTGGTGCCGGTGCTGGTGTTTTTCGTGCCGATCAACGTCGCCATGCTGGGGCTGGTTTTGACGGTGGCGACAGTGATGGGGGTGACCAATCATATGGGGTGGGAGATGTTTCCGCGCTGGCTCGTTCACTCTGCGTTGGGGAAATGGCTGATAACAGCCAGTCATCACGAGCGGCACCACGAGGAATATTTATGCAATTTCGGGCTATATTTCCGCATCTGGGATCGTTTGTGCGGGACCGACAAGGGCCTTTCGCGGCGAATCGTGGCAGAGGCCGGGCACGCGCGCGGGGCCGCCACATCATGAAGGCGGCGGCGCTGATCGCGCTGGCAGCAATTGTGCCAAGCGCCCCGGCGCTGGCAGGCGATGTGGTGATCACTGTCACCGATCTGCGGTCCAGCAAGGGCGTGGTGCGCGCCTGCATGACCACGCGCGCAGATATCTTCCCCAAATGCATCAAGGACCCCACCGCCCATCGCACTGTGGTGCCCGCCGGCAAGACGGTGGAGATCCGGTTCACCGGGGTCAAACCGGGCGACTACGCCATCGCGCTGCTGCATGACGAAAACGACAACGGCAAGGCCGACCGCGCAATGGGTATGGCGCCCAAGGAAGGCTATGGCTTTTCCCGCGACGCCCCGGTCAGACTCGCGCCGCCCAAATTCAGCGACGCGGTCTTCAAGCTGGGCGAAGGGTTGAGCCGCTTTACCATCAAGATGCGGTATTTCCTGTAGGACGCGCCGCGACGAACACCCCCCTTACCAAATCCACCTCACGTTTAACGTGATGTTTACCACGCCACGCCAGAACGGCCCGGTAAAGGTTCACATAAGGGGCGGAATACAGCCATGGACACTCTGCGCGGCACCTTCGATGCTGGCGATCCTGCCGATCGGAGCTGGGACGCTACCGAAGAGGAAAATGCTGAACCGGCCAACCGCCGCGATCTGCCGCCCGAAGCTATCGGGCAGGACGAACGCCGGATGCAGGTGCGCGCCTATAACCATTGGGCCAGCCTGCTAGGCGAACGCATGTTCCCCAACATCGAAGACCTGGAACCGGCGCAATTGCCCGATTTTGGGCCTTATAGCGTGCTGCTCGACTTTTCGTTCGGGATTGATGATCCGGTGGTGCGCTTTCTGGGCGAAACGCTGGCGACCGAATGCAGCATTGATGGGGGAACGATCACCCGGCTGGCCGACGTGCCGCCGCGGTCCTTGTTGAGCCGGATCACCGACCATTACATGCAGATCCTGGCCAATCAGGCGCCGATCGGGTTCGAAGCTGAATTCGTCAACCAACGCGGAGCAGCGATCCTGTATCGCGGTATCCTGCTACCCTATTCAAGCAATGATGAGACCATCGATTTCATCTACGGCGTGATCAACTGGAAAGAGATGGCCGATCAGCTGACGGCGGATGAACTGCTACTGGAGATCGATCAGGCGCTCGAGCTTGAAGACAGCCAAATCCAGCCGCTGCGGAGCGCTGAACCCGTGACCGATTGGGCTGATTCTCCGGCGCACGAAGCTGACGAGGTGTCTCAGGAATCCGGTCGTGCTGATTACGATCCCGGCGTTGACCCAGCCGACTTCGCCCGCGACACCGATAATGATTTCGGGACCGATTTTGTCAATGTCGCGCCGCTGGATGACGCAGGCACCGATGACGCGCTGCATCGCGATTTGCCGATGCCCGATTTCGGGAATTACAATCTGGATGACGATGATGAGGAATATGACGAGGATGAAGGCGAGGCTGAGAACCCGGCCTATAACTTCGCCAGCCTCGCCGATTACATCGAACCGCCGGTGAAAAAGGCGATTGATCCGTCGGAATACGCGCTCGAACCTTTTGCCGAAGACAGCGTTGACGCAGGCTATGATGCCGAACCAACCGCCAGCCCCGCTGTCGAGGTTGAACCGGAACCCGAAGCGGCAACGTTTGCTGATTTGCCCGATGATGCCGGGCTGTATGATTGTCTCGCATCGGCGCGGGAGCTGGCGCGTGATGCCGACAGTTCCGAAGATCGCAGCCGCCAGGCGCTTTATGCCGCGGTAAGCAGGGCTTATGATTTCTCGCTCGCCGCTGCAGCATCGCCCGAAGATTTTGCCGAATTGATCGCCGAAAGCGGGCTGACAGTGCAGGATCGCGCGCCGATGACGCCGGTGGTCAAACTGGTGTTCGGGCATGATTACGACAAGACGCGCCTGACCGAATATGCCGCCGTGCTGACCCACGCGCACCGCTTGCAGCTGTGCCGGGGAGCCTTGGCTGGTTTCCTCGCTGAAACCGAAGGCGGGGTGAAAGCCGTGGTCAAGGCTGAACGCAGCCTTCGGCGCGAGGAACAGGGCAAGCCCGCGATCGACGCGACCGCTGTGCGCGAAGCCTTGGCCCAGCAACTGCGGGCGTTGGAAGCGATTTCGCTGGAAGAGCTCGACGGTGCTGGCCCCGAATTCGCGCTGGCGCTGATCCGCCGCGACGAAATTGGCTGCGCGCAAGTGATCGCCGAAGTGCCCGAAGACATCGCCCTGATCGAACGCGCAGCGCGCAAATTCTTCGGTTAAGATTCAGATGGCCCGCCCTGCCTCCCCGCCGCTGTAGGCGGCCGGGCGGCGTGGCCGGGCGATGAGGCTGGGCGCTGAGGGTGCGCGCTGAGGGTGGTCTGCGTGCCGCACAAGCACAGCCGCCAACACCAAAACCCTTCAGTTTGAGTTCAGACGGAATCGCGGTAGGGTTGCGATGATGTTCGCGCGCCCTTCTTTGTTCGCCTCTGGTCTGGCGCTGCTGGCCAGCACTCTGATGGCGGCCCAGCCGTTGGCTGCGCAGTCGGTGCTGCGCGATGCCGAGACCGAATTGCTACTGACCGACATGGCCGCGCCGCTGGTCGAGGCAAGCGAGCTTGAGGTTGGCAATGTCGAATTGGTGCTGATCAATGATGGTTCGATCAATGCCTTCGTTGCCGGCGGACAGGCGATCTATGTTCATTCCGGGCTGATCAACGAAGCGGGATCGGCCAATGAAGTGCAAGGCGTGCTGGCGCACGAACTTGGGCACATCACCGCTGGACATGCGGTGCGCTTTAACGAGCGGACCAAGGCCGCCACCAATATCTCGATCCTGTCGCTGTTGCTGGGCGTTGGCGCGGCACTGGCGGGAGCGGGGGAAGCGGCGCTGGGTGTCATCGCGGCAGGACAACAGGCCGCAGTCGGCAGTTTTCTGTCGTTCAACCGCGACCAGGAGGCATCTACCGATCTTGCTGGGGCGCGATATCTTTCGGGCGCGGGGATTTCCGGCGCGGGGATGATCAAGTTCTTCGAACGGCTGCGCAACAACGAAATTCGCGCCGGATACAGCCAGGCCGACGAAGCCGCCTATGCCCGCACGCACCCCTTGTCTGGCGACCGCATTCAGGTGCTGCGCGGGCTGCTGGAAGAAGACCCGGCGTGGGATGCACCGCCTGATCCGGCATTGCAGGAACGCTTTTTGCGGGTGCGCGCCAAGCTGTATGGCTATCTGGCCGAACCACGGCGCACGCTGGCATTTTTCCCACCGAGCGACACCAGCATCCCGGCCCGCTATGCTCGCGCCTATGCCTATCACAAGGACGCTCAGATCGATCTGGCACTGGGCGAAGCCGATGCCTTGCTGGCGGCGGAGCCTGACAATCCGTTCTTCCTTGAACTCAAAGGTCAGGTCCTGCTCGAATCCGGGCGGCCAATGGAAGCGCTGCCCCCGTTGCGGCGCGCGACCGAGTTGACCCGTTCGAACCCGCTGATCGCCGGAATCCTGGGCCATGCGCTGATCGCGACCGAAGACAAAGCCAATTTTGCCGAAGCGGAAATCGTGCTTCGGTCTTCGGTTCAGAAGGATCGGTTCAATCCGTTTGCATGGTATCAGCTGGGCGTGGTCTATGCTGCGCGGGGCGATATTCCGCGCGCGCGACTGGCGAGCGCTGAACAGCTTGTGATGAACCGCCGCTACCCCGAAGCCCTGCAGAACGCGCAAGCCGCCGAAGCTTACCTGCCCTATGGCTCGCCCGACTGGATCCGCGCACAGGATATTACCTTGCAAGCGCGCGCGGAACTGGAACGCGTGCGCGACCGGCGCTAGGCTCAGCGGCCTCCCAACCGCAGTTTACGGAACCCTGATGGACACCTCCCCACCTCCTGCCCCTACCCCTGCGGAACCGCCTTCGGCTCTGCGGCACACTCTGTTGACGGCGCTGTTGGCGCTGGTGTTCGGGTTTTTGGGCGCGGCGACATGGTCTTACGCGGGCCTTGCTGACAATCGCACGCGTGCATTTCTGATGACCAACCCCGATGTGTTGCCGCAGATGGCGCAGGCCTATCAGGAACAGGAAGCGGGCAAGCGTCTTGCCGAAATGGGCGACGAAGTGTTCACCGCTTTCCCCGGCGCAGTGATCGGCAACCCCAATGGCAAGCGGGTGCTGGTCGAATTCACCGATTATAACTGCACCTTCTGCGAAGCGAGCGTGAAAGATGTGAACCGGCTGGTGGCCGAAGACCCTGACCTCAAGGTCGTGATTCGCGAATGGCCGATCTTCGAAGGCAGCGATGTGACAGCGCGCATGGCGCTCGCCGCAGCGATGCAGGGTAAATACGCCGTGTTCCACGAAGCCATGTTCAAGACGGACGATGTCAACGCCGCAGCGCAGATCGCTGGGCTCGACATGGCACGGGCTCAGGCCGACGCCGCTTCGCAAGCGGTCTCGACCGAGATTGCCCGCAACCTCGAATATGCGCAGGCGCTTGGCTTTACAGGCACCCCTGCATGGGTCGCGGGTGATACGCCGATGGGCGGCATGGTCGGCTATGACAAGCTCAAGGCCGAGCTGGCCGGGGACGTCGCCGGCTGATGCGCGCGTTGGGTGCGGCGGCAGGGGTGTTGAGTGCTGCGCTGCTGGCGGCACCGCTGACCGCGCAGTCTGCTCCGGCGAAGATCGATTACGCCGCCGAACGTGCCAGCATTGGCCGCTATCAGGACTCTGACCAGCGCTTGCAGGATGTGGGTTGGCAATTGGCGCAAGGCAATGCCGCCTTTTGCCGCAAGGTGGTGCCGTCAATCGGGCTGCAATTGCAGGATATGGCAAGCTACGGCGCCCCCGCCATCGCCCGCGCCGCGCTTGGCCTGAGCCGCGACTTCGCGGTGCAGACAGCCGCGCGCGGATCACCTGCGGCACTGGCGGGCGGTTTTACCCGCAATCGCGAAATTGCCCGGCTGGGCGGATTGGATCCCAATACGGTGCCAGCGGGCGCTGCCATGGATTGGCAGCGGCTGGTGACGGCACACGACCATGTCGACACGGTGCTGAGCCGGCAGGGCAGTCTCGCGGTCAGCTTTGCCGATGGCAGCCAGGCGCAGGCAGAACCGGTGCCGGTTTGCGCCACCCGGTTCGAACTGCTGGGCGCTGGCGATACCGCTGTGGCCGATGGCGCACGTGTAGTGATCGGGATCGATTTTCCTGCCTTTGCCTATGATGAACCGGTGTTTGCAGGCGTGGTTGCGCACGAACTGGCGCATAATGTGCTGGGCCATGACGCCTGGCTTGATCGCAATGGCCGCACCCGCAAGCATGTGCGCCGGACCGAGCGTGAGGCAGACCGGTTGATGCCGTGGCTGCTCGCCAATGCAGGCTATGATCCGGCCGCCGCGGTCACCTTCATGAAGCAATGGGGATCGCGGCATGATGCCGGGCTGCTGATGTGGCGCAAGCATGATGGCTGGGACGAGCGGGCCGAATTTATCGCGGGCGAAGTGCCGATGATCGCTGACCTTATGGCGCGCGAAGGCCGGGCCGACTGGGCGACGCATTTCCGCCGCGAGATCGACCCTGCCGGAGGGCTTGTGGCCGCGCGCAAACGATGATTGCTGCGCCAGGGCGTGGCAAGCCTGCGCCGGTGAGCGCGAATTGCGGTGCGATGGCCAGCGAAATCGGATAGAGCAGATAATCTATGGCAGTGCTCCAGATCCAGGCAGCGCCGTTCTTCGCCAGCAAGAACCGGGCGTTCTGGAACCTCCAACTGGCGGGTTGGGGCGGTGCATTCGTGCTGCGCGCGGTTTCGGCGCTCGCCAATGGCCAGCCATTGGATTTGCTTGCGCTGATTCTGGTCACCACCATTACCGGTTTTTCGATCAGCCTGATCCTGTCGGTGGTCTATCGCCAGTTGATCCGGCAGCAGCCGCTGGTCACCTGGGGGGTGACCGCGCTGGTGCTGTTCGTGGCGGTGGTGCTGCACGCCTCGATCGATGCCTGGGTGCAAGGGGTCTATTATGGCGCCAGCCGAGAAACGTCGTTTGCCCAGCGGGTGATCGGATTGCTGTATCTGCCGCTCACCCTGCTCGGCGGATGGAGCGCCTTATATTACGCGATCAATTTCTTCCTCACGGTGGAGCAGCAGGCCGACAGGCTCGAACGGCTGGAGGCGCAGGCGACCGCCGCGCAACTTGCCATGCTGCGCTATCAGCTTAACCCGCATTTCCTGTTTAATACCTTGAATTCGATCAGCACGCTGGTGCTGCTGAAACAGACCGAACCGGCCAATGCGATGCTCACCCGCCTGTCAGGCTTTCTGCGCCATACGCTGGTGGCCGAGCCGGGCAGTCAGGTGACGCTGGCGCAGGAGATTGAGACCTTGCAGCTTTATCTCGACATCGAACGGATGCGGTTTGAAGAACGGCTGCGCACCCATTTCGATATTGATGATGCCGCAATGCACGCGCTGTTGCCTTCAATGCTGCTGCAACCGCTGGTCGAAAATGCGATCAAATACGCGGTCAGCGTGCAGGAAGAAGGCGCGCGCATTTCGTTGACCGCGCGGGTGATCGGTGATCGGCTGCGGCTGTGCGTCGAGGATACCGGGCCGGGGGTGGATGAACCGCTGTCGTTTCAGACCATGGATGCTGCCGAATTGCGCGCCGATATCCGCGCCGGGCATACGCCGGGCCGCCCGGTATCGACCGGCGTCGGCCTCGCCAATATCCGCAATCGCCTGATGCAGGCTTATGGTGACACGCATCTGTTTGAAACCCGTTCGGAAGCTGGGGGCGGCTTTACGGTAATGATCGAAATACCCTTTACCCGGGACGATGTGGCCGAAGCTGTGCCGGTGGCGGTTCCCGCCGCTGCTGGCCAGACAGGCAACATCATCCCCCTGAACCCCCCGCAACGAACAATCGGAACCCCGGCATGACCATCAGAACCATCCTCGTCGATGACGAGAAGCTCGCGATCCAAGGCCTGCAATTGCGGCTCGCCCCGTATGAGGATGTCGAGATTATCGACACCTGTGCCAATGGCCGCGAGGCGATCCGCAAGATCAAGACCGAAAAGCCCGATCTGGTGTTTCTCGACATCCAGATGCCGGGGTTTGACGGGTTTTCAGTGGTCAAGGGCGTGATGGAGATCGAACCACCATTGTTCGTATTCGTCACCGCCTATGAAGAACACGCGATCCGCGCGTTTGAAGCCAACGCAATCAATTACCTGATGAAGCCGGTCGACGAACAGAAACTCGCCGACACCATCGAACGCGTGCGCCA
>JANQTR010000114.1 GCA_030731635.1 Erythrobacter sp.
GGGGTTTTAGCCACAGTCCGTTCGTGTCGAGCGAACGGGATCAGTTTTACCCTCCACGCATCCGCTCCAGATAGCCCGTCGGCCCCATCTGCGCCGCGGTCCAAACAAAGATCGCCAGCGAAAGCACGCCGGACACCAGACACACGCCGAACACCGCCACCGCCAGCGAGCTATCGCCTTGCGTCGGGCCGAGCGCATCGCTGATCCCGCCGATCAATCCCAGCCCCAGCGTCTGGCCGATCAGGTTGTTGAAGAACAGCGCAATCGCCACGGCAAACCCCCGGCTGGCAGGCTCCACCGCTGCCTGAATGCCTGACAAAATGCCCGCCTGACTGGCGACATAGATCGCATAGGCCAGCCCGAACCAGCCGAGGAACGCGCCAAACCCGCTCGACGTCAGGCTCAATGCCAATGGCACTACGCAGCCTAGACTTACCAGCCCCGGCAGCCATGCGCGCCAGCGTTCATCGCGCAGGGTCAGCCAGTGGGTGAGATAGCCGCCAATGATCGGCCCAGGCAGTCCGCCCAGAAAGAACGTAAAGCCCAGATACAGGCCCACATCGCCGGTCGAAATCGGGAACTGCCGCAGCATTACCGCCGCCATCCAGAAGGCGAGGCCATAGCCGATCATGATCTGCACCGCCCAGCCCAGCGCCAGCCCCATGAACACCCGGTTGCCCAGCAGGCTGATGATCGTGCGACCCAGCGGCAATTGCGCCATGTCGGTGCCCGCCGGGGCATAGCGCCCGCGCACCGGCTCACGCACGGTGAGGTAGATCACGCCCCCCAGCAGCAACCCCGGCAGCCCCATCAGCACGAAGGCCCAGCGCCAGTCAAAAATCTCGGCCAACTGCCCGCCGATGATCAGGCCGCCCGCCGTTCCCATGGTTGCGCCGATGGTGAGAAACCCCATCGCCTTGGCGAGTTCACCGCGCGTGAAGTAATCGGCCACAAGGCTTTGCGATGATGGGCCGGAACACCCTTCGCCCACGCCGACTCCGGTGCGCGCCATGAACAGCGTCCAGAACCCCGTGGCGAGCCCGCAGGCGGCGGTCATCAGGCTCCAGAACCCAATCGCCACGGCCACGATATTCTTGCGCGCCGACCGGTCAGCCAGCCGCGCGGCGGGGAAACCGGCAACCACATAGACCAGCGAAAACGCCAGCCCGCCCAGCAGCCCCATCTGAAGATCAGAGAGCTGGAATTCGGCCTTGATATCCTCAACCAGAATACCGAACACCAGCCGGTCAGCGACGCTGAAGGCGCTCGTCAGCGTCAGCAGGCCGAGGACGTACCAGCGGTACGCCCCCGACTTTGCGTCCTCAGTGGTGCGGGCGGGCGTTGAGGCCATTGTCCACCGGGATTGTCAGGCCATTGAGGAACCGCGCTTCGTCGCTCGCCAGAAACAGCACGCAGGCCGCCACGTCCTTGGGCGCACCCAGCGCATCGGCAGCCAGCGGGCCATCGGCCACCGCCATCAGCTCCTGCCCCGCCCGGCCCGAAATATCGCGCACCATCGGGGTTTCAATCCCACCCGGCGCCAGCGCGTTGACCCTGACGCCATAGCCTTTGTCCTGAAAATCCACTGCTAGACTGCGGGTCATCCCGGCAATCGCGGCCTTGGACGCGGCATAGGCGGGGATATTGCCGTAACCCATCAGCGCCGCGGTCGATGCCATGTTGATGATCGACGACCCGCCCCCGCCGACCGTTTCGTGGCGGTTTTTCATCAGCGGCAGGGCATATTTGCACCCCAGAAACGTGCCGACCACGTGAATATCAAGGTGCAGGCGAAAATGCGCGAGGCTGCATTCCTCGATGCTTTCAAAGATCACATTGCCCGCATTGTTGACAAGGATATCGAGCCCGCCGTGGCGTTCGTTCACCGCGCGCATCACCTCGGCCCATTGGGCTTCGTCGGTGACATCCAGCGCCATGGCATTGCCACCAATGCTGTCGGCAACCTTGTGCGCCAGTTCGGCATCGCGGTCGGTGACGATCACGGTCGCCCCTTCGCGTGCCAGCACCTCGCAATCGGCCTTGCCCAGCCCCATCGCCCCGCCTGTGACCAACGCCACCTTGCCCGCGACCCGACCTGACCCCGTGTGATTCATGCTGCTCTCTCCCAAAAGCCTTGTTTTCTGGGGGTAGCCTATCGGGCGTGACCGCCGCCGCTACTGTCGAAAGCGCGCATATCGCCTTTGGTCCTCGCACAAGTTGCAGTCGCGCAGGCCGCCGTCCCCGCCCTATGCTGAATGTGGAGGAGCGGGCCATGATGGACGCAGCAGAGATCGCACAGCTGAAAGCGCTGATGGAGTGGGAGGGCAACCGCACCGCGCCGCCGGAAGGTTTTCCCGCGCTGCCCGACATGCCTGCGGCACGCTACACCAGCCCCGAATACTTCGCGCTCGAACAGGCGCACGTGTTCCGCAAATCCTGGCTGTTCGCCGGGCACATGGACGAAATTCCCGAACCCGGCTGCTACATGCGCTGGCACAATGCCGGCGATCCGATCGTGATCGTGCACGGCATGGACGGGGTGGTGCGTGCGTTCCACAACACCTGCCGCCACCGCGGCGCGCCGGTGGTGACCGAAGATCGCGGCAAATCCAGCCGGTTGATGTGCGGCTATCACAACTGGACCTACAAAACCGACGGCAGCCTTGTCGGCGTGCCCGAACGGCGCGATTTTCCGGCCGATTTCGACATGAGCTGCCGCGGGCTGCTGCCAGTGCGGTGCGAGCTGTTTGGCAAGGTCATCTATGTCAATTTCGATATGGAGGCGATGCCGCTGCTCGACTGGCTCGGCCCGCTGGCGCGCGAATGGGAAGAGTTTGCCTTCGACCGCATCCGGCTGGCCGCGCGCCATTCATTTGAACTCCAGTGCAACTGGAAGGTCGCGATGGAGGCCAACATGGAAGTCTACCATGTGCCCTTCATCCACCCTAACACCGTCGCGCCGCTGGTGGATTCCACGCGCAACTTGAACACCATGTACCCCAATGGCCACGCACGCATGCTGGCGCCGCCGCCGCGCACCACGAACCGCGAACATGTGCGCGCCATCGATTCGCCGCCGGGCTGGCAGCAGATCGACAGCGTCGGCGAACTGGGCCGTACAGCCACGCAAAGCTACACGTTGTTCCCCAACTGGGTTTCTCCGCTGTCCAATTTCTTTGTGCCGCCGCTGCTGTTCTGGCCCACTTCGCTTGGTACCACGCGATTGGAGTTGGTGACGATGGCATTGGATTGGGGAGACGCGCCTGCGCCCGACCTGTGGACGGTCCCCGATGCCAGCCAGCCGAACGGCCGCCAGATGAGCCCGATCATTCTGGAAGACACCCAGTTTGGCGAAGCGATCCAGCTTTCCATGCAGGGATCAGCCTTCCGGTCGGTGCCGCTATCCTATCAGGAAGCACGGATTTATGCGTTTCACCAAAGCCTCGATAAAATGATCGGGTTGGACACCGTGCCGGCACCGCTCAGGGTCGAACAGGTGATCGGGTCAGAATGGGTGTGGCCCAATGATCCGCGGGTCCAGCAGATGGCCAATGAACCAAGGCGCGCGGCCGCTGAGCCGCGCGAGGCGGCTGAATGACGCTACGGCAAGCTGCTTTGATGTCGCCTTGTGGCGAATTTGTCGCAGTTTGCCGCGATCACTATCGCTTTTGCTGATGGTGTGGCGCGCGCGGTCTCATACATCTGTGAGGCATACCGGAAGGCGTGAGGAGACACGCCAACGGGAGGGAAATTCGGGCATGCGGGATAGCCGCAGCCTACTGGGGAGAGACGATCATGAATAGACTTCGTGCCCGTATTGCATCTGGCGCCCGCTCGGGCACGATGCGCCGTGCCTTGCTGTGCGGCGCCGCGCTGAGCGGACTGGCCGCGATGCCAAGCGTCGCCTTTGCGCAGGACGCTGAGGCCGCTGAAGACGTGCCTGAAGACCGCGTGATCGTGGTGCAGGCCCGCCGCCAGAATGAAACCCTGCAGG
>JANQTR010000115.1:0-265 GCA_030731635.1 Erythrobacter sp.
TTTTACCGGAGAGCCCGGTTCGAAACTCTTCTACGAAACGCCCAACCTCGACCGGCTCGTCGCTGATCTGCGGGATCAGGGGCTTGGCAATGCCCTCGCCCGCCCGGCCCCGGCACTTGGCAAAATCGCATTAGGCCGCGCCCGCGCCGCCTTTGCCGCACGTGCCGATGTTGATGACAAGACCCTCGAAATTTTCGAGATTATCACCCTGACCGGCCGGCGGTCGCTCGCAGGAACCTAAGGCCGGAACCTAAGCCTTCAGCGC
>JANQTR010000115.1:275-3971 GCA_030731635.1 Erythrobacter sp.
CCGCAGCGAGGCGCGCAATCGGCACGCGGTAGGGAGAGGCACTGACATAATCGAGCCCAACCTTCTCGCAGAAAGCGATGCTAGCCGGATCGCCGCCATGTTCGCCGCAGATACCAAGCTTGATGTCGGGCCGCGTCGCCCTACCCCGTTCTGCCGCTAATTCAACCAGTTGGCCGACGCCTTCGATATCAAGGCTGACGAAGGGATCTCGCGGGAAAATCCCCTTATCGACATAAACGCTGAGGAACCGGGCAGAATCGTCGCGCGATACGCCCAAGGTGGTTTGCGTTAGGTCATTGGTACCAAAGCTGAAGAATTCGCCTTCCTCGGCAATTTCGCCAGCCATCAGGGCGGCACGTGGCAGTTCGATCATGGTGCCCACGAGGTATTCGACCCGTGTGCTGGCTTCAGTAAATACAGCCTCTGCCACTCGGTTGATCAGTGCGCGCAGGATTGCCAATTCCCGCTTGGTCGCGACCAGTGGGATCATGATTTCAGGCAGCGGCGCTTCGCCCGACGATGCCTTTACCGCGCAAACAGCTTCAAAGATCGCGCGCGCCTGCATTTCGTAGATTTCGGGGTAAGTGATCCCCAATCGGCATCCGCGATGTCCCAGCATTGGGTTAAATTCGTGCAGCTCGCCCGCACGACGCTTCAGGTGATCAACCCCGAGGCCGGTGGCATCGGCGAGATCGGCGAAATCCTCTTCTGCGTGCGGAAGAAATTCGTGCAGCGGCGGATCGAGCAGGCGGATCGTGCATGGCAGCCCTGCCATTACTTCAAAGATCGCGGTAAAATCGGCGCGTTGTTCAGGCAGCAGCTTGTCCAACGCACGGCGACGCCCGACCTCGTCATCGGCAAGGATCATTTGGCGCACAAGGCTAATCCGGCTCGCTTCGAAGAACATGTGTTCGGTGCGGCAAAGCCCGATCCCTTCCGCGCCGAATTGCCGTGCCATGCGGCAATCTTCAGGCGTTTCGGCGTTGGTGCGCACCCGCATCCGGCGTAGGTCATCCGCCCACACCATCAGCGTGCCGAAATCCCCGACCAATTCCGGCTCAACCGTCGGCACAATGCCAAGCATCACCTGCCCCGTCGCGCCATCAAGTGTGATGGCATCGCCTTCCTTCAATTCCTGATTCCCGATCCGGAGCGTACGGGCCACTCGGTCAATCGACACCCCGCCCGCGCCCGAGACACAAGGTCGGCCCATCCCGCGCGCAACCACAGCAGCATGTGACGTCATGCCGCCACGCGCAGTGAGGATGCCTTGGGCTGCGTGCATTCCATGAATGTCTTCAGGGCTGGTTTCGACCCGAACCAGAATAACCTTCTCGCCGCGCCCGGCCCATTGTTCGGCGGTATCGGCATCCAGCACGATCTTGCCTGCGGCCGCGCCTGGTGATGCCGGCAGTCCTGTGGTGAGCATCGTGCGCGGTGCTGAAGGATCGAGCGTCGGGTGAAGCAATTGGTCCAGAGCCATCGGGTCGATCCGCCGCACGGCCTCACGGGTGTCGATCAGGCCTTCATCGACCATATCGACCGCCATTTTAAGCGCTGCCTTGGCTGTGCGCTTGCCCGAGCGAGTTTGCAGCATCCACAGCTTGCCGCGTTCCACTGTAAATTCAATGTCCTGCATGTCGCGGTAATGACGCTCTAGCAGGTCGAACACATGGGCCAGTTCGGTATAAGCTTCGGGCAGTGCCTCTTCCATGCTGAGCGGCTTGGCCCCGGCAGTTTCGCGCGCGGCCTTGGTAAGGTATTGCGGGGTGCGGATGCCCGCCACCACGTCCTCGCCCTGTGCATTGATCAGGTATTCGCCATAGTAGGCACGCTCACCGGTTGCCGGATCGCGCGTAAAAGCGACCCCGGTGGCGCTGGTTTCGCCCATATTGCCGAATACCATCGCCTGTACATTAACCGCCGTGCCCCAGTCGCCCGGAATATCGTTCAATCGGCGGTAGACCTTGGCGCGGTCGCTGTCCCAGCTGTCGAAAACGGCACGGATTGCGCCCCATAATTGTTCGTGAACATCCTGCGGAAACGGGTGCCCCAATTCAGCCTCGGCAATGCTTTTAAACTGGCTGACCAAGGCCTGCCAATCTTCACACGACAATTCAGTATCGCTGTAAAAGCCGTTGTCCTCTTTGACGATTTCCAGCGCTTCTTCAAACAGGCCGTGATCGAGTCCGAGCACCACATCGGAATACATCTGGATAAACCGGCGATAGCTGTCCCACGCAAACCGCGCATCACCCGATGACGCTGCGAGCCCGGCGACGGTCGCATCGTTCAGCCCGAGGTTGAGCACGGTGTCCATCATCCCCGGCATCGAAACACGCGCGCCCGACCGGACCGATACCAGCAGCGGATCGCCCGCATCGCCGAATTTCTTGCCGACGGTGGCTTCGACGTGAGTTAGCGCGGCGGCGACGGCTTCTCGCAGATGATCAGAGAATTCCGCGCCATCTTGCAGATAACGCACGCATTCTTCAGTGGTGATCGTGAAGCCCGGTGGCACCGGAAGACCGATGCTGGCCATTTCAGCAAGGTTTGCGCCCTTGCCGCCCGAAACGGTTTTATCCTTCTGACGTGGGTCGGAATGGTCGGCTTTGCCTCCAAAAACATAGACCGTCTTCAATGTCATGGCAGTTCCCGAGCAGTGTGGTTAATTGGAGGCAATGAGGAAAATCATCCCTCTATCCGGCTGAAATCCGCGACCCGATGCACCGCATCGCGGAACCGCGCGAGCAGCGCAAGCCGCGCAGCCCGCTTGTTCGCATCAGCGTCGTTGACGATCACCTCTTCAAAGAACGTGTCGATCGGCGCGCGCAAGGTGGCAAGCGCAGCCATGGCATCGGCGAAGCGTTCGGCTCCCACCGCCTCAGCAGCGCGCGGCTCAGAGGCGGCAAGCGCATCGATTAGCGCCTTTTCGGCAGGTTCCGTGGTGTAGGAAGCCGTTGGCACATCAGCGCCGCTTTCCCACGCTTCCTTCTTCAGGATATTTGCCGCGCGCTTGTAGCCTGCGAGGAGGTTGTTGCCATCCTCGGTGGTGACGAAACCGCTAAGTGCGCGGGAACGCGCCTCAACCCGGTCTACGCGCAGGTCGATCCGCCCCAGCCAATCACGCGAGGCGGCAACATAGTCGTGCCTGATGCCTTCGTCGCGAAGCTGCACAGCGAGCCGGTCAAGAAGGAAGTCGGCGAGCTTTTCAGCCAGACGCGGCATGGGCTGACTTGCCCAGGCGTGGACAACTTCATCAAGGGAGAGCCGAAGGCCGTTCGCTTGCAAGAGGCGCAGGTAACCCAGCGCTGCACGGCGCAAAGCAAAAGGATCTTTTGACCCGGTTGGAACGATTTCCACACGAAAGAAACTGAGAAGATTGTCGAGCTTGTCAGCAAGACTCACCGCAACCGAGATCGGGGCTGTTGGAACTGCGTCGTTTGGCCCTGCGGGAAGATAATGGTCTCGAATGGCGTCGGCAATATCGCCCGGCAAACCTTCGCGACGGGCATAGTATCCGCCCATCACCCCTTGCAGCTCGGGAAATTCACCAACCATTTCGGTGACCAAGTCGACCTTGCACAATTCTGCAGCGAGCCGCGCAGCCTCATGGTCGCCGTTCGGAGCCTTGGCGTCGAAAACCAGCCAAGAGGCGAGCTTTGCGATTCTCCTTACCTTGTCGGCCACCGTCCC
>JANQTR010000116.1:0-1914 GCA_030731635.1 Erythrobacter sp.
GTCTTGCCCTGACACTTGCCGGAGTGCTTGCCATGTCACTGATACTCGCCGCCCTGCTGCTCCCGACCTCACCGATGTCGGTACTGCCCGCTTCATTATCGAGCAGTGCCGTTGCCACCGCCGCCGAACCGACCGAAGCCGCCGCAGCCCGTGCCGCCGAAGATTTCCTCAATTTGGTCGATGACCGCCGCTGGGCTGAAAGCTACGCCGCTACCGGGGCGCAGTTCCGCAGCCTCAACGCATTGGAGCGCTGGAGCGAAGTGTCCGAGCGGGTGCGCCCGCCGCTTGGCACCCTGCTGACCCGCGATCTTGTCACCAACGAATACGTCCCCGCGCCGCCCGCAGGTTACCGGCTGATCAAGTTCCGCTCACGCTATGCTGACGGCGGTGAACAGACCGAGAGCGTCTCGCTTGCGTGGGAAGACGGTGCGTGGAAGGTGGTGGGGGTGGTGTTTGATCCGGGGGTTGCTCCGACAGATCCGGCCGCCGCGCCTGTCAATCTGGATGAGCTTCAGTCTGCCGCAAGGTCCTGGCTCGCGCATATCGACAAGCGTGATTGGCAGGCCAGCCACGCTGCCAGCGGCGCGGCCTTCCAAAGCTCCATTTCGGCGTCGGCATGGGGCCAGGCGGCGGCAAAGGCTCGTCAGCCGCTTGGGCGCGTGGTGCAGCGCGAGTTATTGGAATACGGCTCGCAATCGATGCCGCGCGAATTGCGGATCGTGATGTTCCGAACGAATTTCGAGAAGCAGGCGGGCGCTACGGAGACCGTGACGCTCGAACGAGACGGAGGCGAATATCGGGTGGTGGGTTACTGGATCAAGTAATTGCGCTGATGGCCGAGCCGCTAGGGTACATCTAACAGCCTTTGTAACGGGTATTGTAGCGCCGTTGTGATAACCCGGTTTTGCGACCCGAAGGGCTTTTGGCCCGAACTTTATGCCCCTGCCTTTTGGCAGGGGCTTTTTCGAGCACCTTTGTGGCGGCTGGGCTGCAACTGACCGCTTCTCAGCGGCGGCGCAGCTTTGGAACCCCCATGCCGCCGCGCCTTAATACATGTGCTGGCCGCCGTTGATGCTCATGGTTGAGCCGGTCATGAAACCGCCGTTCTCGCTGGTGAGAAACGCTACGCCACGGGCAATTTCCTCGGCCTGACCTAGACGGCCGACCGGGATTTTGGCGACGATTTTTTCGAGCACCGCAGGCGGCACAGCGGCGACCATGTCGGTGTCGATATAGCCCGGCGCGATCGCGTTCACGGTAACGCCGAACTTCGCGCCTTCCTGCGCCAAGGCCTTGGTAAAGCCGTGAATTCCGCTCTTTGCCGCAGCGTAATTGACCTGCCCATATTGCCCCGCCTGCCCGTTGATCGAACCGATATTGACGATCCTGCCCCAGCCTCTTTCGCGCATGCCGGGGAAGGTGGCCTTGGCCATGTTAAAGCATCCGCCAAGGTTGATGCGCATGACATCGTTCCAGTCGTCAAAGCTCATCTTGTGCAGGGTGCCGTCGCGGGTGATCCCGGCGTTGTTGACCACGATATCGACCGGGCCATGATCGGCGGCGACCTGCGCGCAGCCTGCCATGGTCGCTTCGTGATCGCCCACGTCCCACCTGTAGGCAGGGATGCCGGTTTGCGCTGTGAAGGCTCGCGCCTTTTCCTCATTCCCGGCGTAATTGGCGACCACCGTGTGGCCCTGCCGCTGAAGCCGTTTGCAGATCGCTTCGCCGATTCCGCGCGTTCCTCCGGTGACGATGGCAACCCGACCCATAGCATTCTCCCCTCATCAAGCACCGTTATACGACGCCAACCTAGACTTGCCGTAGCGGCAGGGAAAGCGGGGAATAGCTATGCGACAAACTGGCGGGTCTAGCGGGGGTCTAGCCGGGGTCTAGACGCGGCAAGCGCCTATCTGG
>JANQTR010000116.1:2014-3961 GCA_030731635.1 Erythrobacter sp.
GGGGTCTGAAGCGGGCAGGCGATGCGCGCCCTTGCCTACGCGGCGAGCGATCAGAACTTGATCTGCGTGCCCACGTATACCGCCTGGCTATCCTGCACCGAATTGGTCAGCGGATCGATTCGTTCGCGTTCCTGCGAATAGCGCACCCCGGCGGTCACGTTGAGGTTGGGCGAAAGGCTGAAGCTGCCGCCCACGTCGACGGTCTGCGCGGCAATCGAATCCAGCGTGTTGGGCGAACGGCCTGCGATGGCGCGGTCTTCCAGTTCAATCCGGGGTTGCAACCGGCTTGGCTTGTCTTCGGCCTTGGGACGGGACGGTTCAAACTGCGCCAGATCGGGCAGGTCCATGTTGCGCACACTGGCGGACAGGTCGACCGGGCGGGTCAGGCTGCGGGCAAAGCTGCTGTAGCCGCGTGCCGAGCCGAGCTGGAACCGGCTGGCTTCGATCCCGCCGACGCCAGTCGCGCGGCCTGGAACGGCAACAATTGCCGACCGCACCGAAATCGCGCGCGCATTCTCATCATCGACCCGCACAGCGACAGTCACAGTGCGTTCGCCCAAAACCGGATTGGCACGCGCCGGGGTGAAGCGGAAACCGCGCGCCCGCGCCTTGTCCGCGACTCGCGCAGCAAGAGCAGGATCGACCGAGGCCGGGGTGAACACATCAAACCCCAGCGCCGCGAAGGACGTGGCGGCCTGGCTATTGGTAGCCTTGCCTGCCAGTGCCAACCCCGCGCTGGGCACCGCGAGGGCGAGTGTCGCGCACGACATGGCATACAGCGCAAACACACGCAGCGGTCGCTGCGCCTTTGCTGTCCTGTCTGCCCGTCCCGTCATCGAAAAACCCGTTTCCCTGTTAGCCAGAATGGCCGTTCATCATGATTGCATGACCGAAGACACCATCTGACCTTAACCAAAGCTGAGTCGCTTTGGATAGTTAGACATGTGATAGGCTTACGAAAAAGTGGCGCAATGGCTTTGCCGCATGTCAGCGGGATTCCCGCAGAAACTGTGGCGCGATGCACACATACGGCCGGCAGCAGCCCCAATTGGTCGCCGCTTTGATCCCGACATTCGCCCCGAATCGGTTCAGCCAGTTCAGCACCGGTAAAGCCCCGCCGCGCTGTTGTGCGCGATCCGAACGGCTGATGATGCTTGCCGCACCGGGCCTGAGGGTTATAGAGCATCCCACGAAAGACAACGAGGACGATCCGTCAGTGACACGCGCCCATTCCGCTATTTCCCGCCCGGCCCGCACCGTTTCGGCCAACCGCCGCCTGTTTCGTGCCGCGATCATTGGCGGATCGCTGATGGCGTTGACCGCGTGCGGCGGGGGCGGACGTCCGACCACCGAATTGTCGGCGGCCCAACTCAACACCATCGGCGTCAACGCCTATCTTTGGCGCGCCGCGCTCGACACGGTCAGCTTTGCCCCGCTGTTGCAGGCTGACAGCAGTGGCGGCGTGATCGTAACCGATTGGTATGCCAATCCTTCCAACCCGACTGAGCGGGTCAAGCTGACAGTGACGATCCTCGACCAGGATCTGCGCGCCGATGCTTTGCGCGTGGCGGCCAGCCGTCAGGTCAATGACAGCGGCAACTGGGTCGAAGCCCCGGTGCAGGCGGCCACCGTGCAAAAGCTTGAGGATATCATCCTGACCAAGGCCCGCGATTTGCGCCGCCAGGCGCTCGCTTCCTGAGTTCACGCCTTCCACTGAAAGCCTTCCATGACTGATACCCGTTCTGAATCGTCCGGCGGAGACGAACGGGGGCGTTTCGACCCTGCCGTCGCCCCCGCGGATCGCTTCGATCCGCAAAGCGCCGACGTACGCTGGCAGCGCGCATGGGACGCGGCGGGGACGTTTACCGCCGACAGCGATAGCCCCAAGCCCAAAAGCTATATCCTTGAGATGTTCCCCTATCCTTCAGGGCGCATCCACATGGGCCA
>JANQTR010000117.1:0-9602 GCA_030731635.1 Erythrobacter sp.
TCATTCCGAGCGGTGCGGCGTGGTTTTGAAACCTGCCGTGCAGCTATCGTCATTTTGCCAGCAGGAACAGACGTTCAAACCGCCTCGCCACCCGTGCTACAGCGCCGCCGTCTCGCGCTCCAGCCACGCCAGATCATCGCCCGCCAGTTGCGGGGCGATCAGCGCGCGCACCGTGGCGTGATAGGTATCGACCCAGGCGATTTCGTCAGCCGTCAACAGGCTCTTGTCGATCAGCTTGCGATCCAGCGGCACGTAGGTCAGCGTCTCGAACCCGAGATAGCGGCCTTCCATGCCCGCGATTGCGCGCTCCTCAGTCAGCACCAGATTTTCGATGCGGATGCCGAAGGCGTTTGGTTTGTAATAGCCCGGCTCGTTCGACAGGATCATGCCCGCAAACAGTTCCTGCGCGGTGCCAGCTTGCCCGCCGCCCGGCTTGGCAATCCGCTGCGGGCCTTCGTGCACGCCCAGGAAACTGCCGACTCCGTGGCCGGTGCCGTGGGCGTAATCGACGCCCGCTTCCCACAAATATTGCCGCGCCAGCACATCAAGCTGACCGCCGCAGGTGCCTTGCGGGAATACCGCACGGTCAATCTGGATGTGGCCTTTCAGGACGCGGGTGTTGCGGTCGCGCATTTCCTGCGTCGGTTCGCCCAAGCCATCAGGGGTGCCGATCCATACGGTGCGGGTGATATCAGTCGTCCCGCCCGGATATTGCCCGCCCGAATCGACGAGGTAGATGGAGCCCGGCGGGATCAGGATATTGCTGTCTTCATCCACCTTGTAATGCGGCAGCGCGGCGTGGCCTGCGGCAGCCGAGATGGTGTCAAAGCTGAGATCGCGCAGGCCTGCATCTTCGGCGCGGAAGGCGGCGAGCCGGGCCGCGGCGGTCAGTTCATCAACCCCGCCCTTTGGCGCTTCCACTTCCAGCCAGCGCAGGAATTTGCTCACTGCCGCCCCGTCACGCGCCTGCGCGTCGCGGTGGCCCTGCTGTTCGACCGGGTTCTTCACCGCTTTGGCAAGGATCGTCGGGTCTTGTTTGAAGCTGAATTTCGCGCCGCCTGCCCGCAGCGCCTGCGCAATGCCGACCACGGCGAAATCGGGATCAAGGCTGACAGCCTTGCCGCTGAGTTCGCTGAGCGCGCCTTCGAATGCCGCACGGTCGCGGATGGTTACGGCGTTGCCAAGATGGCGGGTCAGTTCGGGCGTGACTTTTTCAGGCGCGATGAACAGATCGGCGCTGCCATCGCGGTGCGCGATCACATAGCTGAGCGCGACCGGGGTGTGCGACACGTCAGCCCCCCGGATATTGAGCAGCCACGCAATCGAATCGAGCGCCGGGATCACCACCGCATCCTGCCCTTCGCGGGTCAGCCAATCGGCCACCACAGCGCGCTTTTCCGCCGAGGATTGCCCGGCAAGCGCATCATCATGCACGATTGCGACCGCAGGCGAGGGCTCGGGCCGGTCCGCCCATACCGCATCAATCGGATTACTTGCCGCAGGCACCAGCGTGATCCCGCGCGGGTTTACCTCATGCTCCAGCGCCTCGACCCATTTCCACGTGTGCAGCCACGGATCATAGGCAATCTGCGCGCCGTCTGCGCATACTTCGGCCAGCCAGCCGCCAAGGCTTTCGGCGGGCACACTTTTGTAATCGAACAGCTTTTCATCAACCTGATCGCGTACCTGCACGGTGTAGCGCCCGTCGACGAAAATCGCCGCGTGATCCAGCGTCACCGCGGCAAAGCCCGCTGATCCGCCGAACCCGGTCAACCAACCCAGCCGTTGCGCATAATCGCCGACATATTCGCTCATATGCTCATCGCTGATCGGGATGATGAAGCCATCCACCCCGCGCCGCTTCAACTCTTCGCGCAGGGCGGCAAGGCGGGCTTCATGGGTTTGCATCAGCATAGGGTCGATCCTCAGGCGTAGGCGCGGGCTCTTGCCGCGCGGGAATGTGTCGTTAGAACCGCCAACATAGGCCCAGCGACCGCGTTTTTCCACCCACACCTCCAGACGGAATCGCCATCAATGACCCGCCCCATCAGCCACTTTGCCCTTGCCGCGGCGCTTGTCGCCACCACCTTTGCCCCTACCGCCGCGTCTGCGGCCCCTGTTGAGGATTCCCCCCGCGTGACCACATCTGCCGCCGCCGCTTTGCCAGCCTCGACCGAGATCAAGCCTCCGGTCGCCGAAAAGCGGTCGCACACCTACACGCACCACGGGATCACCATCGAAGACCCCTATGACTGGCTGTATGACAAGTCCTATCCGACGGTCGATGATCCGGATGTGATCGCCCATGTGACCGCCGAAAACGCCTATTTCGAAGCGAAAATGGCGGCGCAGGCCCCGCTGACCGAAGCATTGTTCACCGAAATGCGCGCCCGCATCAAGGAAGACGACAGCACCGTTCCGCAAAAGCATGGCGATTACATCTATTGGAGCGAGTTTGAGGAAGGCGCGCAGTATCGCAAGCATTGGCGCAAACCCGCTGCGGGCGGCGACCCGCAACTGCTGATCGATGAAAACGTGCTCGCCGAAGGCCTCGAATATTTCCGCCTTGGTGCAGCCTCGATCAGCCAGAACGGCCGGTTTCTGGCGTTTTCGACCGACACCAACGGGTCGGAACGCTACACCGCGCGGATCAAGGATCTTGAAACCGGCGAATTGCTGGCAGACGAACTGACCAACCTGCGCGGCGATCTGGTGTGGGTCGCGAATGATACGGCGCTGGTTTACAGCCCTTCGACCGAGGAATGGCGCACGCTGGAAGCCAAACTGCACGTGATCGGCACGCCGCTTGATACCGATGTGACGCTTTATCAGGAAGCCGATCAGAGCTTTGGCGTGGGCACCGGGCTGTCAGCGCAGGATGACTGGCTGATTATTGAAACCGGCGACAATGAAACCAGCGAAGTGCGGCTTGTCCCCGCCGCCAACCCCACTGCGACCCCGCTTCTGGTCAAGGCGCGCAAGAAGGGCGTCGAATATCATGTCGATGTGCGGGACGGCCAACTGTGGGTGTGGACCAATGATGACCACATCAACTTCCGCCTTGCCAAGGCACCGCTGGCCAATCCGGGCGCGTGGGACACGGTGATTGCCGGGTCGGACGAATTTTATCTGACCGGGTTTGACCTGTTCAAGGATTTCTTCGTGATCGAAGGACGGCTGAACGGGCTCGATCAGGTTCAGCTGCGGGCGTATAATGATCCCGGTCGTTCGACCCCGATCCTGTTTCCCGAGGCAAGCTATACAGCCGGGCTTTCGAACAACCCGGAATATGACATGAGCAAGCTGCGCCTGTCCTATCAAAGCATGATCACGCCCAGCACGGTGTTCGATTATGACGTGACCACCGGCACGCTGGAACAATTGAAGCAGCAGGAAATCCCCAGCGGATACGATGCTTCGCTTTATGTCACTGAGCGGGTAAGCGTCGAAGCGCGCGATGGGACGATGGTGCCGGTCAGCATCGTGATGCGCAAGGACCGTGCGGAGATTCTGGCGAAGGCCGGGATCGAAGGGCCGGGGCCGCTGCACCTTTATGCTTACGGGGCCTATGGCTATGCCGTGCCGCCGGGCTTTTCGACCTCGCGCCTCAGCCTGGTGGATCGCGGTTTTGCCTATGCCATCGCGCATATTCGCGGCGGCGATGATCTGGGGCGGCGCTGGTATCTGCAAGGCAAGCTGTTTGAACGCACCAACACCTTCAACGATTTCGTCGATGCGGGCCGCGGCCTGATCGCGCAGGGCTTCACCGCTGAGGGCATGGTGACAGCCAGCGGCGGGTCAGCGGGCGGCGAATTGATGGGCGCGATCATCAATCAGGACCCGGCGCAATATGGCGCGATTGTTGCCCACGTGCCGTTTGTTGATGTGCTGAACACCATGCTCAACGAAAAACTGCCGCTGACGCCGGGCGAATGGCAGGAATGGGGCAACCCGATCACCGACAAGGCGGCGTTCGCCTATATGCTGTCCTATTCGCCCTATGATCAGGTGGTGGCCAAGGATTACCCGCCGATGCTGGTGACCGCCGGCCTCAACGATCCGCGCGTGACCTATTGGGAACCCGCCAAGTGGGTCGCCAAGCTGCGCGAGGTCAAGACCGACGACAACCTGCTGCTGATGAAGACCAACATGGGCGCAGGCCACGGCGGGCAGTCCGGGCGCTGGAATTCCTTGAAGGAAACGGCCGAGGAATTCGCCTTCATCCTGTGGCAGATGGGGATGGCCCCGCAAGATTGACCAATTCCGGGGGAAGCGAGATTTTGTAACTGATCGCTTCCTCCACCAGCAGAATCACCACAGCTTCCAGTTCCGAGCCAAGCAGCGCGAGCGTCAGATATAGTTCGGGCACTGCGCGGATCAGGCCAAAGCCCGCTTCCCTGCCGAACACCGGGATCGGGCCGCGCGGCAGCGGGCGCTTGTCGAGATCGGGCGTGAGCTGCCACACCATCCCGACCTTGCGGCTGTTGAAGATCGCCATCAGGCGGCCATAATCGGTCGCCAGCAGTAACGGCGGCATGGACGCCAGATAGCGGCAGGCAGCGACCGCGGCGGTGCGGTCCTTCAGCCCGATCGCCCCTTCGAGCCAGCCGAGCGTGCGACGAACATCCTCGCGCGTCGCCTCGGCAGCATCGGCGAGGATGTGGTCGTATCCCTTGAGGTTTTCGTTCCACCGGCGCGGGTCCTGCGCGACGGTAGCCCAGAAAAAGTCGACCGCATCGGCCAGCGTTTCGAGCTTGCCGTCCTGATGACGGAAAATGCCTTCAGGCCCGATGTAGAGGCTGCGCGCGCCGGAGCGTTTGTTGCCGAAATCGGCGCGCGGGCGGAAGCCGCGGTCTGATTTTCCGGATGATTCTTCGGTCATTTGCACAAGGATATCAGGCGAGCGCTAACAAGGTCTTGCGCGTGCCTGCCTTGCCGGCTGCCGCGCGCGGGGCTAGCGCAAGGCCCATGGCTAACACCTTCACCCGCACTTTCGTAGCCGAGCCGCAACACATCGACGCGCTCGGCCACGTCAACAACACTGTTTGGGTGCAGTGGATTCAGGATCTCGCCACCGCCCACTGGGACACCGCCGCGCGCCCTGAAGACCGGGCGGCGTTCTACTGGGTCGTGGTGCGGCACGAGATCGATTATCGCGGCAATATTGCTCTGGGCGAGACGGTCACCGGCACGACCTGGATCGAAGGCCCGGCGCAGGGCGCCAAATCGCTGCGGCGGGTGGAGTTCACCGATAGTGCGGGCAAACGCCTTGTCAGCGCGGCAACCAGCTGGGCGATGATCGACCGCGCATCAGGGCGGCTGGCGCGGGTGCGGCCCGAAATTCTGGCGCCGTTTCGCGAAGACTAACTGGCGCTGCGCTGCGCGTCCCGCTGTTGCGGCTTGGGTGCGGTGTTGAACACTGTCAGCCGTTCATAGGCGAGCCGGTTGCGCCCACTGGCTTTGGCATCATACATCAGCGCATCGGCACGGGCGTAGAATTCGGCAAAACCCATTGTGTGACGGCCCGCTTCAGCCAGCACAATCACCCCCATGCTTGCAGTGACCGGCAGTTCCAGCCCCGGCACGTCCGCCGCAATCCGCATCGGGATCGCCTGCCGCAGCGCCTCGGCGCGTTCCAAGGTGCGTTCCCCGCGCAGCAGTACCACGAATTCCTCACCCCCCAGCCGCACTGCGATGGAATCGCGATCGGTGCCCGCGCGGATCGCCTCGGCACAGGCAATCAGCGCGGCATCGCCGACCTGGTGGCCGTGGAGATCATTGATCGCTTTGAACCGGTCCAGATCGACCAGCGCAAAAGTATCAAACCCCTGCGCGAGCAGATCGTCAAACCGGGCTTCGACCGCGCGGCGGTTCATCAGCCCGGTGAGCGAATCACGGGACGAAATGTGTTCGAGCAGACGCGCCTCGGTCAGCGCTTCATCGCGTTCACGCCGCAGGGCCAGGAAGCGGTCGGCAATCGCAAGGCTGATCACCACCACCTCGATCCCGATTGCGACATACAGCATCTGGTCAAGGCTCTGCGGGCCGACATACCAGCCCAGCCCGCGCAGCAGCCGTTCGGTCGAAGCAATGATGATCGGGGTCCACGCCACCGCAACAAACCGCGCCGACCGGCTACCGCGCAATATGGCCTCGACCACCGCGATGGTGATCACGAAAATATACGGGATGCAGGCGATGAAATAGGCGCGGTCGTCAAACGCCTGCGTGGCATCCAGCTGCAGCGCGAAAAAGCCGGGCAGGGCGATGGTGAAAAAGCCTGTAGCAATTGTGATCCGGCGCATCAGCCGCGATTGCGCGCCGCGTTCCAGAAAACTGGCAAAAAACAGCGCCGATAAGCCGCCGCCAATCGCATAAGATAGCGGACCCATGACCGCCATCAGCGCCACTGGCAGCGTGGTAAAGGCCGACACCAGCCCGCCTGCAAACAACACATAGTTCATCATCGCGCCGACCATTGCGGCGTGCACCAGAATGAATCTTTCGCGCAGCACGACGTAAAAGCTGATGTCGAACAACAACGGCAGCACCAGCATCCCCATCACGAAGGCCAGCAGCACAAGGCTGATCTGTCGCCATTCGGCCTTGGTCTTGTCATGGGTGATCCGCGCTTCGGTCAGCAGTGGCACCGAATGCGGCGCTTCGATCCGGACCAGCAGCATCCGGGTCTGTGCGGTGATTTCGGGCAGGGGCAGCTGGAACACCGGCCCTTCTGCAAACGGGCGACCATCGGTTTCGTTATAGGCCACCGAGCGCATATTACCGCCAGCATCGACTGCGTAAAAGGTGATGGACTGAAACCGCGCGATGCGGCTGAAAAATTGGCGCGGCGCCAGTTCGCCTTTCCATTCCTGCGCCTCGAACCGCAGCCACACCGCCGGCACATCCGAACGCCAGCTATTATCGGCGCAGGTCCACGCAGCGCGCGCGATCATCGTTTCGGCAGCGCGATCAACCGGCGTGGCAGCGTGGCAGGACGGGGCAAAGCTGGGCAACACCTGATCTTGCGCCGCAGCGGGCCGACCAGCGACAAGCGCCAGCAGCATAGCGGCCACGCACAGCCGGATCAGAAGGCGCAGACTTGCCATCTAAGGACTATAGCGGCCAAGCCCTTACGGAGCTGTTAAGGCTATTACATCCATTTTGGAGAAAATATTGTTTCAACTCATGTGGTTGCATGAACTGCAACTATGCCGGTGCGGGGGCGGGCTGATTGACATACTACTGTCATGAATTGGGCCTAGCGGCGATTATCTGCGTAGATCAGGATCAATCATGTCACACCGTTTTTCTGCCGTCTTGCCAACCGCTGCGCCTGTAAAGTCCGGCATCATGTCCGGGGCTGTTCTGGTGCTGGGCCTGCTCGCCTTGGCCGCCTGCGACAGCGGCGGCGGCACTGCGCGCACCTCGGTCCATGCGGTGGGGTCATCAACGGTCTATCCGTTTGCCAAGGTGGTGGCTGAAAATTTCGCCCGCTCAAATGTCGATTACGGCTCACCACTGATCGAATCCACCGGCACCGGCAACGGTATCCAGCTGTTTTGCAAAGGTCTTGGCCCCAACACGCCGGACATGGCCAATGCCTCGCGCCGGATGAAGCTTTCGGAACTGGAAAGCTGCGCTGCCAATGGGGTGGACGAAGTGGTCGAATTGCAGGTCGGGCTCGATGGGATCGCGTTTGCCTCGGCCAAGGGCGGGATCACGCTCAACCTGTCGCCCAAGACGGTGTACGAAGCGCTGGCCGCCAACCCCTATGGCAAGCCGCAGACCGCCAAGACCTGGAAAGATGTTGACCCAGCGCTGCCTGCCGATCCGATCATCGTCTATGGCCCGCCCAGCACTTCGGGTACGCGCGATGCGTTGAAGGAGCTGGTGCTTGAAGTCGGGTGCAAGACCGATCCGGCCATGGCCGCGCTCAAGGACAGCGACGAAACCAAGTTCAAGCAGATCTGCACCGAAGTGCGCAGCGATGGCGGCTATGTCGATCAGGGTGAGCAGGACAATCTGATCGTGCAGAAAATCACGGGAAATCCGCGCACTGTCGGCATTTTCGGCTATTCCTACCTCGAAGAAAACCTCGACAAGGTGCAGGGCCTGCCGATGAACGGGGTGCAGCCGACCTACGACAATATTGCCAGCTTCAAATACCCCGGCGCGCGCCCGCTATATATCTACGTCAAGAAAGCGCACATGCGCGCGATCCCCGGGCTGGGCAGCTTCTTGCAGGAATGGGCCAAGAGCTGGGCCAAGGACGGCCCGCTCGCCAAGGTCGGCATGGTCGCGATGACGCCCGAAGCGATGGCAGCCAACGCCGCCAAGGTGACCGAGTTGCCGGTGCTGACCAAGGAAGACCTTGAAGCCAAATAAGGCTTTGATTGCCGGGCCGCGCGCCAACGAGTAGCGTCGCGGCATGAGCACGCGCAAGATCACCACCTGGCATGACGCCGGCCTGATCGATGCGGCAACGCGCGACCGGCTGCTGGCTTACGAGGCCGCGCACGCGCGCCCGCTGGCGCTGTGGGCGGTGTTCGGGATTGGCGCGCTGGCGATCGGGCTGGGGCTGGTGTCGGTGATTGCCGCCAATTGGGAGGATATTCCGGGCCAGTTGCGGCTGGCGGTCCATCTGGCGCTGATTGTTGGCGCTTTGGCCGCGTTGTTCCTGCGCGAACAGCAGCTTGCGGAAAAATCGCCGTGGGCGGTTGAGGCGCTGCTGTTTGTCACCGCTGCACTCGGCCTCACCTTTTTCGGGCATCTGGGGCAGGTCTATCAGACCTCCTCGCCCTTGTGGAAACCGCTGGCCGTGTGGCTGACGCTGTTCGCCCCGCTACTGCTGCTAATGGGCCGCAGCTGGCCTGCCGCCCTGGCGGTGCTGGGCGGGGCGGTGTGGACCGCGTGGGAATATATGGACGCCACGATCGGGTATGACGCTGTGCGTGATCCCGGGGTGGGTTTGCTGATGTGGCTTGCCTTCGTGACCGCGCTGCCGGTGCTGTTCGCGCCGCTTGGCGCATGGTTGCGCGGCCACAGCGCGCGGCCTGATTTCTGGCGGCGCCTCGAACAATTGGCGCTCGCCTATGCGGTCGCAGGCGCATCGTTGGCCACTGTGGTCGCCAGCACCGGCGAGTTCGGCAATGGCGGCCTGACGCGCGAGTGGGCGAGCATGGCGGTCAGCGGCGCGGCGGCGGTGCTGGCGGGAGTTGGCGTGATGCTGGCACGGCCCGGCATCTCGGGCCGGATGGCGGGCGCGATAATTGCCGGGGCGGGGCTGGCGATATTGCTCGCCTATGGCGCCGACGATGCGACGGTCCCTGCCGCTGCGCTGTTCATGGCGCTGTGGGCGGGAATCGCTGCCGCCGCGCTGGCAGCATCGTGGCGGGGCGTGTTCCAGCTTGCGGTGGCGGTGATCGCCCTGCGGCTCATCATCCTCAGCTTCGAACTCGCCGCCGATCTGCTGACCAGCGGCTTCGGGCTGATCCTGTCCGGCGTGATGATCCTCGGTGTGGCATGGATCGCGGTGCGGGTGTCGAAGCGTTTCGCCCCGCGCGAGGAGCCCGAGGCATGATCCGCACAAAGCACGCCAT
>JANQTR010000117.1:9702-11000 GCA_030731635.1 Erythrobacter sp.
GGATGCGCGTTGACCTCGATCACCAGCGGGCCATCGTTCACATCGAGCACGATGTCCGCCCCGCAATAGCCCAGCCCCACAGCGGGCCCGCATCTTGAGGCGAGCTCCAGCACCCGTTCCCAGCCCGGAATCTCGAAACCGATCAGCAACTCGCCGGTATCGGGATGGTGGGTGATCGGCGTGCCTTTCACCACCGCGCGGGTGATCTTGCCGGTGACCATGTCGATGCCAGCGCCAATCGCACGCTGGTGGAGGTTCGCCTTGCCATCGGATTCGAGCGTCGGCAGCCGCACCATCGCCATCAGCGGGGTGTAATGCAGACTGATGACGCGCAGATCGGGCAGGCCTTCGGGTACGATCCGCGATAGCGCCGGGTCGGCGATGATCAGCGGTTCGATCAGCGCCGCGTCCTCAGCCGCGGAATCGCCTGAAAAGCCGCCATCGACCACCTTCTGGATGTGGTGCATGACAGTCTCTTCGGTCAGCGGCGCGCCCGATCCTTTATACCAGGTATTGCCTTCGCGCCGGACCGCCAGAAGAATGCCATCGCCCTGCGATCCGCGCGCGGGCTTGATCGCCCAGGCATCGGGCATGTCGCGGGTTGGTTTGAATTCGGCCAGTTTCTGGTGGCTGTCGATCACCGCGACCGTGCCGGTGCAGGCGATCCCGGCGGTTTCCAGCGCCACCTTGGCCGCCACTTTGTCACGCGCGCGTTCGATCGCGCTGCGCGGATTATATTTCTGGATCAGCGCGTTGCGCATGTTGATCCCGAGGATTTCGTCCATCCCGTCAAGCTGCCGGGGGCGCAGCTTGCTCAGCGCGTCATAATTGGGTCGGGATTTGCGCAGCAGTCCGAACATATCAAACATCCTCTACCGACCGGATGATCCAGGCATTGTGCTTCATCGGTCTGCCCAATACGTCAAAACGAGGCTCGAACTGAGCCTCCTTGTTGGGTGTGATTGGTTGGGGCACCCGCCTGCGCCGTCCGGGATCGAGATCGGCGGGCGAAGTGATCACCCAGATGCCATCAAGCGGGGGCGCGGTTGCACGGCGATCTTCTGCCATGACGGGTTCCAGATCGAGTTCAAACTGATCGGAATTGGCCAATCCGCGCGCCTTGCGCCTTCGTTCGAGCCAGATCGGCGCAAACCGATGGATTTCCGACAAGCGCAGGCCGCGATACCGCCCCAAAATGCCGATTGCCACCGCCGTGAACGCGGGCATCAGCAACGGTGAGGCTTCGATCAGTGCCAGCGCAAAATTCGACACCATCACAAATTCGATCACCACCGCCA
>JANQTR010000117.1:11100-16291 GCA_030731635.1 Erythrobacter sp.
GACCTGCGGGGTCGCGCGCTCCCATATCTGGAGGAACCGGGCGGTCATCTCAGAATGCGTACCCAACCGACAGAGTCAGCCGATAACCTTCGCGTTCGCGGACGGCCTCGTTGCTGTTGAAGACGATATATTTCGCCTCTGCCTCGATCCGCCATTTGCCGGGCCACCACAGCAGCTCGACCTCGGGCACCACTTGCCGATCACGCCGCAGCGCGCCGGTATCAGTGATCCGCCCGTCGAACCGGGTCTGAATCCATTCAACCGCAGGGCGCACCCGCAAATCCTTGGCCACCGGGCGGGTATAGGCGACGCCAGCGGATTCGCGTTCGTAACCGCGCGCCGCATCGTCTGACCGGATGTTTTCGGCGCGCAGATCAAAGGCGAGGTAGTGATAGGGGCCGAACCGGCGGCGATATTGCGCATCGACGCGCGGGCCTTCGCCGGTGGTGGCAGGCCCCGCGCCATTATCATATTGCCGGTCGCGCCATGTGGCGGCGACGCGGAAACGGTTTTCGCGGGTCGGCTCAAAGGTCACCCGCGCTGATCCCTGCCATTCATCGGTATCGGGGGATTCAACCGTAACCAGATCATCATAACGCCGCGCCTGCACTTGCAGCTCAAGCGACTTGGTCACGTCTTGTTGGAATGTTGCCGACAGCCGGTCGCGCGAAATGTCATTGCGCCCGCCGCCCAGCCGGAACACCTCGATCCGGTCGGCTTCAAGCCGGAAACGGGTGCTTTCGCTGTTCAGGGCCAGCCCAAGCTGACCACGCACGGATATCGCCTCGCCATCGATCACCAGATCTTCATCGCGGGTGGTGGTCTGGGCGCTCACGGTCTGCACTTCGATCCGGGCGTCTGGCTCCAGCCGCCAGCCTGCATCCTGCGCGGCGGCAGGGGCAATCGCAAACAGGGCGAGCATCGCGGTCAACAGACCGCACAGCGCGCGAAGTGGATGATTCATAGCGGTAGCCCCAATTGCTCTACGTAGGGCTACGGCAAGGACGTTTAGGAATTCCTAACCACGGTCATAAACCATGGTACGGTGACCGGGAGCGGGCATGCTTAAACGCATAGGGGCGGAGAGCCAGGTCTGGCTCCCCGCCCTTGCGGTATCAGGTTAACAGATTAATTTAGAACTTGGCGGTCACCTCAACGCCGTAGAACTGCGGTTCCGCCGGAATGAAGGTGGGAACGCCAAACGCCCCGCCGGTATTGCCGGCATCGAGCAGATAATCTTCATCAAAGGCATTGCGGATGAACCCGGCGATTTCGTAGCGGCTATCGGCAAAGCTGATGCCAGCGCGCGCATTCACAATCGTGACCGCATCTTGCGAGATCAGCGGATTGTTGGGCACTTCGAAGAAAATCTGGCTGCGATGGGACACGCTCGGCGTGGCAAAGAAGCGCATGCCATTGCCGAATTCATAGTCGACCGTGAACCCGCCGGAAGCCTGCAATTCCGGTTGCAGCCGGAACCGCGCGCCCGAAAAAGCGGGCGAAAACGCGCCGTTTTCGTCAACCCCGCCGTCGATATAGCCGAAATTGCCGAACACCTGCAGCCAGTCGGCGACGTCAATCGCGACTTCGCCCTCGACCCCGAGGTTTGAGGCTGTGCCGGCGCTTTGGGTCACAAAAGCACCGGTCGGGTTGCCATTGGCATCCAGCTGCGCAACGCTGACCTGGAAGCCCTTATAGGCCTGATAATACACGCCCAATGAGGCTGAAACCGGCCCGGCGGCAAGCTTGATCCCGCCTTCGTAGTTCCACACCGTCTCCTCCGGCACGTCGGTCCGGTTGGCGACCACGGCGGCCCCATCCCGCCGCGCGCCAAGCTGCACCACCGGCGAACGGCGGCCCTTGGAGATGGTGGCGTAAAGGTTCACATCATCGCTGACGCGGTAGAGCGCGTTGAAACGCGGCAGCACCGCCTGAAAGCTTTCATCGGCCGTAAAGACGCGGCCGCCAGTATCGACCCCGCCGGGGACCAGGGGCGCGCCCGTCAGCACGCTGTTGGGAATATCGCTGAAGAAGCCGGACTGGCGATATTCGTCGAGAAACCGAACGCCAGCGGTCAGTTCAAGCGCGTCGGTCGGGATCCAGGTCACATCGGCAAACACCGAATAGGCTTCGTTGCGGCCCTGATTTTCAAACAGTACCGCGCTGTAGGGGATATTGGTCGCACCGAGCGCAGGCACGCTGCCGTCCGGGGCCACGCAAAGGCTGCGCGGGTTGCTGAACAGGCCGCCGAGGCAAGTCAGGAACACCCCTTCTTCCGACGCAAACGGCACGTTCTGGCGGCTGTCTTCGATGAAGATGTTCCAGCCCGCGCTCGCCCGCAGCTTTTCGCCCGCGTAGCTGAACCGGCCTTCGTGGCTGATCTGCCAGCCGGTGGCGATTTCAGCGAATTCGAGGAATGGTGCCGCCGAACCATCGGCATCGAACACCTCGCGGCTGTCAAACTCGCGGTAGCCGTTGACCGTGGTGAAGGTCCAATCGTCCGAAATCTGATATTCGGCGGTGAGGTTGAGGTCATAGACTTCGCGGTTCAGCCCCAGTTGATCGTCACCCAATGTCGCCGCGCCGGCTGGGAAGCCACCAAGGTTGGCATTCTCAAACGCATTGGCCGCCCCGCCCGGTGCGCCTGCAAAGGCCGGGAAGGTGCCCGAGATAAATGGGGTGCCGCCATTGCGCTGCTGATCATAGGTGCCGATCAGATCGAGCGTGAAGTCAGCCGTGGGCGTGTAACGCAGCGACGCGCGCACGCCGAGCTGATCTTGCGCGTACAGCTCGTCTTCCTGATTGGGGTTGAGGTTTTCGACATAACCATCGCGCGTGCGCCATTCGGCTGCCACGCGCGCGGCCAAGACGTCCGATCCGATGTTGAGGTAACCGCCCAGCAGGGTCTGGTTGAAATTGCCGTATCCGCCGGTGACTTCGCCCGAAAAGCCTTCGCGTGGTTTGGCCGAGACAAGGCTGATCGCGCCGACGGCCGATGCTGTGCCGAACAGGGTCGCCTGCGGGCCTTTGATCACCTCGACGCGTTCGAGATCATAGATCGCCTGATACGACCCGCGCGAACGCGAGATATCGACCCCGTTGTAATAGAGCGTAACGCGCGGGCCCTGCTGGGCCGATCCGCTGTCCGAGGTGATGCCGCGGATAACGATGCCGGGGTTGTTGGCGCTCTGCTCCTGAATCAGCAGGCCGGGGACGTAGCGGGACAGCTCGTCAAGATCGGTGACGCCAAGCTGTTTGATCCGTTCACCAGTGGTGGCGGTGATGGTGATGGGCACGTCCTGCGCGCGCTGTTCGACCTTTTGCGCGGTGACGATGATCTGGTTGCCAGAGGCCCGATCGTCATCTGCGGCGGTATCGCTGTCTTGCGCGAAGACGGCCTGCGGAACAGCGGCGAGTGTCGTAGCGAGTGCGATCAGCGAAACGCGCGAGCGGGGAGTGCGGAACATCGGAAAAGTGCCCTTCTTGGTGGAGAGAGGCCTTGCCCGTGGCAGCCGACAGTGACGCCGCAGCGACGTTACCGTGACGCGCCGATTACGGTAGATTTACACTTTTAAGGCGTTGCTGATTTGCATCGCAGCAGCCGAGCCGCTGCATTGAGCACTTCAGGGAGCCGGGAATATCGGTCCGCTGTTCACGTTGCCACCTTCGCTCAATCTGGCAGCGATCAGGAACCCCAATCCGTCCCCCTGCGGTAGTGCCACGCCTTCGAAAATGTAGTGCTCGCCGTGCTTCTCGAAGACGATAGCATCAAGGCAGGGCGGGTTGTCGAAATGCCTGGTCGATTGATGCGACATGTAATCGCTGATGGACAATGCCGGCTTGCCATCTTCAAGAAAACGCGGACTTACTGTGCTGATGGTCAGCGTAGCGAGGCAACGGGTCACAGGTTGCTCGCGATCCATGAGTGAAAATATGTGCCGGTCCGCTTCGACAACGTGAGCAAGGTTGGGGCTCTCCCGCCAGCATGACGTCAACGTAGCAAGTGCGGCAAGGCAGAAAGCAGCCCTCAACCGGAACATACCTAAAGCGGGTTCCCATCCCGGTCGCGGTAAATCTCGCGCCGCCCGACATGGTTCGCCGGGCCGACGAGGCCGTCTTCCTCCATCCGCTCGATCCACTTGGCGGCGGTGTTATAGCCGACGCCCATCTGCCGCTGGAGCCAGCTTCCCGACGCCTTCTGGTTTTCGATCACCACCTGACACGCCTGCCGGTACTTGCGTTCTTCGGGGTTGTCGGACGCGGTCAGGTCATCTTCGAACCCGAAGCCGCCGTCTTCGGGCTCTTCGGTGACGGCGTCGATATATTCGGGCGCGCCCTGCGTGCGCCAGAAATCGGCGACCGCTTCGACCTCTTCATCGCTGACAAACGGGCCGTGGACGCGCACCATCGCGCCGGTGTTGGGTTTGTAGAGCATGTCGCCCTTGCCCAGCAATTGTTCAGCCCCCTGTTCGCCCAGGATCGTGCGGCTGTCGATCCGGCTGGTCACCTTGAAGCTGATGCGGGTTGGCAGGTTGGCCTTGATCACCCCGGTGATGACATCGACCGAAGGGCGCTGCGTCGCCATGATCAGGTGGATGCCCGCCGCACGGCTTTTCTGGCTGAGGCGCTGGATCAGCACTTCGATTTCCTTGCCGATCGTCACCATCAAATCCGCAAGCTCATCGACGATCAGCACGATCTGCGGCAGCGGCTGGTAATCGAGCTGTTCTTCTTCGAACAACTGCTCTCCGGTTTCAGGATCGAACCCGGTTTGCACCCGGCGGCCCAGCGGCTTGCCCTTGGCAATCGCGGTGCTGACCTTTTCGTTGAAGGAATGGATATTGCGGCTGCTGACCGCGCTCATCATCCGATATCGCCGCTCCATTTCCTCAACCGCCCATTTCAGCGCGCGCACCGATTTGTGCGGTTCGGTCACCACGGGGGAGAGCAGGTGCGGGATATCGTCATAGGTCTTGAGTTCGAGCACCTTGGGATCGATCAGGATCAGGCGCAGTTCGGACGGGGTAAACCGGTACAGCAGGCTCAGCAGGATCACGTTCAGCCCGACCGACTTGCCCGATCCGGTGGTGCCCGCGACCAGCAAGTGCGGCATCGCAGCCAGATCAGCGATGATCGGTTCGCCTGCGATATCCTTGCCCAGAATGATCGGCAGGCTGCCCTTGGCATCGGC
>JANQTR010000118.1 GCA_030731635.1 Erythrobacter sp.
GCTGCTGCTGCGGTTGGCGAAGTGGGGGGCGGTTGATCCAGCGGGTCTGCCATGGCTCGACCCGCCGCCCGAAGCATCCGTGGCAGCGGCACGGCGGGCGCTGGAGGCGCTTGGCGTGTTGGATGGGGCAGGGCGGATCACGCCGTTGGGCGAGGCGATTGCCGCCCTGCCAATGGCGCCTGATCAGGCCGCAGCAGTGCTGCACGGGGCGCGGGCTGGCTGCGGCGAGGATACCGCGCGGCTGGTGATGCTGTTGCAGGAACGCGGGCTGGGCGGGCGCGGGGAGGATCTGTTGCAACGGCTTTCCCGGTGGCGTGGGGACCATGCGCCGCGCGCTGTGGCGGCGGCACGAATTGCGCAAGGCTGGGCCAAGCAGGCGAAGTCGCTCGCCGCAGCAATGGAAGACACCCCCGCCGCTGACGCCGCCGAATGCCTGGCGCTCGCCCGCCCGGATTTTGTCGCCAGGCGGCGTGATCCTGCGGGAGAGAACTGGTTGAGTGCGGGCGGGCGCGGCTACCTGCTCGATCCCGCATCGCCGCTGGCGCGTGCCGATTGGATCGTGATTGGCGATGCGCAGGGGCAGGCCAAGGGTGCGCGGATCACCGCAGGCGCAGCAATCGCGACCGATCGCATCACCGTGTTGTTTGCCAAGAAATTGCAGGAACGCATCACAACCCGTTGGAACAACGAAAAGTCCCGCGTTGAGGCGCGGCGCGAGCGGCGACTTGGCGCGATCGTGCTGGCCAGCGTCCCCGAACCCGCGCCCGACCCGGCGCTGTGTGTGGATATCCTTGTGGGCAAAGCTCTGGAAAAGCTGAGCACGGTTCTGCCCGAAGGGTTCCTCGCCCGCGCGCGGTTCGCTGGTGTCGGGGCGCTGTCGGCCGAGAATTTGTCTGACCGTGCGGACGATTGGCTCGCGCCCTTGCTGTCCGGGCGGCGCGATCTCGATCTGCCGCCGCACCGCTACGCCGAAGCCGCGCTCGGCCTGCTCGATTGGAACGCGCGGCAATCGCTCGACCGCGCGGCACCGACGCATTTCACCTCGCCCGCCGATACGCGCCATGTCATCGATTATGCGGGCGATGATGCGCCGAGCGTGGAGGTGCGGGTGCAGGCTCTGTTCGGGCTGGATGTGCAACCGCTGATCGGCTCCACCCCGCTGCTGCTCAAGCTCACCAGCCCCGGCGGGCGTCCCGTCCAGTCGACCCGCGACCTGCCCGGTTTCTGGCGTGGCAGCTGGACCGATGTGGTGAAGGACATGAAGGGTCGCTATCCCAAGCACCGCTGGCCGGACAAGCCGTGGCTGGAAAAACCAAGCCTCAAGACGAAAAACGCGTTTAATCGCGGTCTGGTTTAAGCTATCGGCTAGGCGCAATTCGGGACGCGACGCGGCCCGCACGCAGCGACGCGGTCGTCTGGTCTCGAATACCGCAGCGGTAGGCCAACAAGAACGTCGCATGAGCGAGGATCGAAAACAAAATATGACCGCACGTATTTTTCAGCAGCCCAAGCATGCGATGCAATCGGGCAAGGCCCACACTGATGAATGGGTGCTGGAATTCGCTCCGTCCGAGGCACGCTTTGCCGATCCGCTGATGGGCTGGACCGGCAGCGGCGATATGCAATCGCAGGTCAAGTTGACCTTTCCGGACAAGGACGCGGCCAAGGCCTATGCTGAAAAATACGGCATCGCCGTGCGCATCCACGCGACCCCTCCCAAACGGCTGAAGCTGCAAGCCTACGCCGATAATTTTCGCTGAGTTGATTTTTCCCGAAAGCGGCGCCATATGCCCCACCGGGAGTCGGGTGGACGTTCGCGTCTGCTTACCTGGTCAGGTCCGGAAGGAAGCAGCCAAGGTAGATTGCAGCGGGTCGCTCGGCTCCTTTTTCACCACAATCGCCATCAACCGCACCATGACAAATGGGCGGCAAGCGCCTAGCTTAGCAGGATGAGCGATTCCGATCCCGAACTGCCCGAAGAGCACACCGGCCCGACTGCGGCTGAGCTGGAGGCGGCTGGACAGAACGCGCTGTTCGGCGATCCTGCGCCGGCGGTTCCAGCCCCGGTCTTGCCCGCTTCAGACCCCGTCTTGCCCCCCTCCAGACCCAGTCCAGATCCAGCTCTGACACCCGCTGTCGCTGCCCAGCCTTATCGGGTTTTGGCCCGCAAGTACCGCCCGCAGACATTTTCTGAACTGATCGGGCAAGAGCCGATGGTGCGCACCTTGGCCAACGCTATTGCGCGTGACCGGCTGGCGCACGCCTTCCTGATGACCGGGGTGCGCGGGGTCGGCAAGACGTCAACCGCGCGGCTGATCGCCAAGGCCTTGAACTGCGTCGGGCCGGACGGGCAGGGTGGGCCGACAATCGATCCATGCGGCGTGTGCGAGGCCTGCACCGCCATCGCCGAGGGCCGCCATATCGATGTGATCGAGATGGACGCGGCGTCAAACACCGGGGTCGATGATGTACGTGAGATCATCGAACAGGTGCGCTATGCGGCGGTTTCCGCGCGTTACAAAATCTACATCGTCGACGAAGTTCACATGCTGTCACGCAATGCATTCAATGCCTTGCTCAAGACACTTGAGGAACCGCCGCCGCATGTGAAGTTCCTGTTCGCCACCACGGAAGTCGACAAGCTGCCGGTCACGGTGCTCAGTCGTACGCAGCGGTTCGACCTGCGCCGCATCCCTGCCGCGATGCTGGCCGATCACTTCGCCAAGGTTTGCGCCCTCGAAGGGGTGGAGGCTGACATCGAAGGCCTGCGGATCATAGCTGCTGCGGCTGAGGGTTCGGTGCGCGATGGGCTGTCGATTCTAGATCAGGCGATTGCCCATGCCGATCTGGATGGCGAGGGTCGGGTCACCGCCGCGCGGGTGCGCGATATGCTGGGGCTGGCGGACAAGAGCGCGCAGCGCCGCGTGCTCGGCCACCTGCTAGAAGGCGATGCGCAGGCGCTGTTGGCGGCGGTGGACGAACAATATGCGCTGGGGGTGGAGCCCCTGGCGCTGATCCGTGCGCTGATGGATCTCACCCACCGGGTCACGTTGGCGCAGGTTTCAGGCGCGGAGCCGGAGGCTCCGGCTGAGGAAGAACGCGCCGCTCTGGCTGATTTTGCCGTGCGGCTAGGGGCAGCGGAATTGCACCGGCTGTGGCAATTACTACTCAAGGGGCATGACGAAGTGCGCACCGCGCCCGATCCGCTGGTGTCGTTGCAAATGGCCTTGCTGCGCATTCTTCACGCGGCACAAATGCCTGATCCGGGCAAGCTGGCGCGGCGGATCGAGGAATTGGCGGCCAGTGGGCCTTCGCCGCCTGCGGTAATGCCTGCCGCGGACGGCGCCGCATCGACAGCCGCGGTTGGCGTCACCCCCGCGCATGATTGGGCCGCGCTGGTCGCGCAGGTCGACAGCGCCGGAATGCTGCATGTGGCCGAGGTGATGCGCAGCCGGGTGCGGGTGATCGACCTTGCGCCTGAACGGCTGGTGTTCGAACAGGCTGATAGCTTTCCCGATGACCCGGCCGCCGAGGTTCGCGACGCGCTGTTCAAGGTCACCGGGATGCGCTGGCAGGTTGAACGCGGCAGTGGCACCGCGCAGCCGAGCTTGCGCGAAGCCGCTGACGCCGAAACGCGCGCCGCAGAGGAACGCGTGCGCGCTGACCCCCTGGTCAAAGCCGCGTTCGAGGCCTTCCCTAATGCCGAATTGATCGGCACCGAGGCCCAAGTTGCCCATTCCACCAGCCCCCCCTGGAACTGAGGAGACCCCCGATGAAATCGATGGAAGAAATGATGGCAGCGGCGCAGCAAGCCGCGGAAACCATTCAAAAACAGATGAACGAAATGCAGGTCAAACTCGACGCTATCGAGGTTGAAGGCATGGCGGGTGGCGGTCTGGTGAAAGTCCGCGCCAGCGCGAAGGGCCGCGTCCTCGGCGTGTCGATTGATGA
>JANQTR010000119.1 GCA_030731635.1 Erythrobacter sp.
CGTAGATCATCGCGATGCGGCTATCGCGCACGAACTGCTCCATGCCCCATTCGCGCACATAGCCGTGGCCGCCATAGACCTGCTGCATGTTGGTGGCGATGTCGTATCCCTTGTCGGTACCGTAGCCTTTGATCACCGGGGTCATCAGCCCGATCAGCAGATCGGCGGTCTCGCGCTCTTCCGGGGTCTGGGCTTTGTGGGTGAGATCGACTTGCAGCGCGCCCCAAAGACACAGAGCGCGCATGGCCTCGGTGAACACCTTGGCGTCCATCAGCATCCGGCGCACGTCGGGGTGGACGAAAATCGGATCGGCTTTGGCCTCAGGCTCAGCCGGACCGGCAAGCGCGCGGCCCTGACGACGATCAAGCGCATAGGTCACCGCGTTCTGGTAGGCGACTTCGGCCTGGGCATAACCTTGAATGCCAACGCCAAGCCGCGCGGCATTCATCATGATGAACATCGCGGCCAAGCCCTTGTTCTCTTCGCCCACCATGAACCCGGTCGCACCGTCATAGTTAAGCAGGCAGGTGGCGTTGCCGTGAATTCCCATCTTCTTTTCGATCGAACCGCAAGTCACGCCGTTGCGCGCACCCGGTTCACCGTTCTCATCGAGCAGGAACTTGGGCACGATAAACAGCGAAATGCCTTTGGTGCTGTCAGGCGCGCCGGGGGTCTTTGCCAGCACAAGATGAATGATGTTGCTGGTGAGGTCATGTTCGCCGGCAGAAATGAAAATCTTGGTGCCGGTGATTGCGTAGGAGCCATCGCCATTCGGCACAGCCTTGGTCCGGATCATGCCCAGATCGGTGCCGCAATGCGGTTCCGTCAGGTTCATTGTGCCAGACCATTCGCCCGAGACCATCTTGGGGACATAGGCCGCCTTCTGATCGTCAGAACCTTTCGCAAGGATCGCGGAGATCGCGCCTGCGGTGAGGCCCGGATACATCGCAAATGCCTGATTGGCGGTGCCGGTGTACTCTTCCAGCACGAACCCGAGCACATGCGGCAGACCCTGCCCGCCGAATTCCTCCGGTTGGCCAAGTGTGCCCCACCCGCTTTCGACATAGGCCTGATAAGCCTGCTTGAAACCCGGGGGCGTGGTGACTGAGCCATCTTCATGACGGGTACAGCCATATTCATCGCCTGCCTGATTGATCGGTGCGAGAACTTCGGCGCAGAACTTGCCCGCTTCGTTGATCACCGTTTCAATCATGTCCGGGGTTGCATTTTCAAAGCCAGGCAAGTTGCCGTAGCTGGCCAGATCAAGCAATTCGCTGACGACAAAACGCGTGTCGCGGGTCGGAGCGGTATAAGTCGGCATCACATAATCCCTTGGGTGAGCATGGTTGGTTAAAACTGACCTGACGCTGGATCAGCGTAGATCAAGCTTCTGAATTTCTGATACGAATTCGGTGAGTTCATGGATCGATGAATCGATATCCGCCCGCTGTGCCTGCAATTTGGCAATATGCACGCGGCACTTCTCAATCGTCACCCGGCGCTGTTCCACCCGGCCATCATCAAGATCATAGAGGTCAATCATCTCGCGAATTTCGGTGAGGCTGAAGCCGACATTCTTGGCACGCATAATCCACGCAAGTCGCGCGCGATCCCGCTTTGAATAAACACGGGTAAGCCCAACGCGGGCCGGATTGATCAGCCCTTCATCCTCATAAAATCGCAGTGCGCGCGCGGTGCAGCCAAATTCGGAGGTCAGATCAGAAATCGTGAACTGTTCGCGCGAATGCTTGTCGGGCCGATCGAGGTGCGCGCCATTGCGGCGCGGCTCGATCGCAGAGTCTGTACCGAGTATCGTGTCACGGTCAGCAAGGTCGTTTGGAACAGATGCGGTAGCCATGAACGCTCCTTACCTTCCCTTTACGTGAGCGTCAAGTATTGACCTTAACGAGAACAGGCCCGTCGTTGCCTTGTTCAACCCGCCGATAGAAACAGCTGGGCGCACCTGTGTGGCAGGTCGGTCCGGCCGGATGGGCGCGGATCACCAATGCATCCTGATCGCAATCAACCATCACGCTCTCCACCGTTAGCACATGGCCGGATGTCTCACCCTTCATCCACAATTGCCCGCGCGAACGAGACCAGAAATGTACCTGCCCGCTCGCCAGCGTTGCATCCAGGGCGTCGCGGTTCATGTGAGCCACCACCAACACCTTACCGGAAGCGTGATCGACCACCACGGCAGTGAGTAATCCACTGGCATCAAACTTCGGGGCGAATTGCGTGCCGCCTTCGCGTTGCTCGGTGGTCAGGGGGGCATCGGTCACGTCAAACTCCGTAGCAATTTGTTTCGCGCCCGGCAGCGAAAGCAGGATAAATCATGCTCCGGGCAACGAGGTCTTGCGACGATTGTTGCACGTTCACAACAGGGCGATGCAAAAAAGTCGACGCCGACCGGTTTAAACTTCCGCCACCGCATGCACAGTGGAAGAAGGGCTACGGAGATGCCGTCAGGCACCTCTCAACTGGACTAACGCACCGCCTGGTGCAACGTTCAGGGGGCGATCGGAACGCAGACTGGCAGCGGGGTGCCAGTGCGACTGATTGAACGATAAGGGATAGGGTCCCGGCGACCGAATCAGGGGTGGTCGCCATAGCTCGCAAGAGCGGATCCATACCGTTTCGTCACGTGGCGCCCGGGGTCGAAAGGCCTCGGGCGTTATGTTTTTTACAGCTGAACATGATCTTCGACGCTGCGATGTTTAGCGGGGGCAATGCCGGCTTCAACCCGAGCGAAACAGGCCACCGTGATGCTAATCGGGCGCGCTTCGCGGATCGCCGAGATGCAAGCACGGCTTGTCGCTCCACTGGTAAAGACGTCATCAACCAGCACAACATTGCGGCCCGCCAGAATGGCTGCGCGTGCCGGATTGACCGCAATCGCTCCTGCCAACGTCCGGTCGCGCGCTTCGCGCCCCAATCCGCCAAGGCTCGGCGTGCGCTTGCGCCGGATCAGTCCATCGACCAGTGCCTCACCTTTGCCAAGTTTGGCGAGTTCGTCAGCCAGCAAGGCTGCCTGATTGAACCCCCGATGCCATAGCCGCCAGCGGTGCAGCGGAACCGGTACCAATAACGGCGGCGCAGCCGTTTCCAACGCATCGGGCAGTCGCGCCGCTATCAACCGCGCCAAGAGCCTCGATAAGGCGATCCGCCCGCCGTGTTTGTAAGCCAGCACTAGTTTGCGCGACATGTCGTTATAATATGTGGCCGCAATCACAGGCACTTCCGCACCCTCGGCCACTTCCCCATCGGGAATTTCGAGAGTGCTCCAGCACGCCGCGCACAGACCCTGTTGATCGGCGATGGCATCACCGCAGGCTGGGCAGCGCGGGGGATAGACGATATCCACCATGGGCTGAATGCCACGGACAAGCTGTGCGACCCAAGCCATAACCCAATGTGTCGCACGGCTTGCGCTACGGTTGCAAGCGCGGCAGGGCTTGCCGATGAACTTCGCCCAAGTCCCAACCATTTTTGCGGAACATCGCCGCGTGGCCCGCACACTGCGTTCAGAGAGGCGGCGGCACAAGGAAGCGGATGCTGCAACCTTTCTGCTCGATGATATCGCTGACGACCTGATCGAGCGGCTGAGCTTCGTGCAGCACCGACCACAGCGCGCGCTGGTGATTGGCCCTAGTACGCCGGCGCTCACCGCGTATTTGCAGCACAGCGCTGCGGTGACCCACAGCCTTTCGCTCAACCCGGCCGAACCGTTGGCCGAGGGTGGATATGACTGCATCGCGGTGATTGGCCAGCTTGATGCGATCAACGACCTGCCCGGTGTGCTGATCCATTTGCGCGGCGCCCTCATCCCCGGAGGGCTGGTGATCGCCAGCTTTGTTGGAGGGCAGAGCCTTCCTGCATTGCGCGCTGCGATGCTGGCGGCCGAACCGGATCGCCCGGCCGCGCGCATCCATCCGCTGGTTGACAG
>JANQTR010000120.1 GCA_030731635.1 Erythrobacter sp.
ATCGTCTCCCCGGACTTGATCCGGGGCCCCGCTTCTTCTCGGGCGCCGGAGGATGGCAGCGGGGTCCCGGGTCAGGCCCGGGACGGCGGGAGAGAGCTTTTGGGTCAAAGCTCCACCCCCAACTTCTCCGCCACAGTGAAGATATCCTTATCCCCGCGCCCGCACAGATTCATCAGGATGATGCTGTCCTTCGGCATGGTCGGCGCGACCTTCGCCACGGCGGCAATCGCGTGGGCAGGCTCCAGCGCGGGGATGATCCCCTCGGTGCGGCAGAGCAGCTGGAAGCCTTCCAGCGCCTCGTCATCGGTGACGGCGGTGTAATCGACGCGGCCCGATTCCTTCAGCCACGCGTGCTCCGGCCCGATGCCAGGGTAATCGAGACCAGCGCTGATCGAGTGGCCTTCGGTGATCTGGCCGTCTTCGTCCTGCAACAGATAGGTGCGGTTGCCGTGGAGCACGCCGGGCGATCCGCCGAGCAGGCTGGCGGCGTGTTCGTCGCCATCTAGGCCGTGGCCCGCCGCTTCGACGCCGAGCATCTTCACGTCGGCATCATCGAGGAACGGGTGGAACAGCCCCAGCGCGTTCGATCCGCCGCCGATGCAGGCGACCAGCAGATCGGGCAGGCGGCCCGTGCGGCTGAGCATCTGCGCGCGCGCTTCGGTACCGATCACGCTTTGGAAATTGCGCACCATCTCCGGATAGGGGTGCGGGCCTGCCGCGGTGCCGATGATGTAAAATGTGTCGTGGACATTGGCGACCCAGTCGCGCAGCCCTTCGTTCATCGCGTCTTTCAGCGTCGCCCCGCCGCTGGTGACGGGGATCACTTCCGCGCCGAGCAGCTTCATGCGGAACACGTTGGGCGCCTGCCGCTTCACGTCTTCGGCGCCCATGTAGATCACGCAAGGCAGGCCGAAGCGCGCGCAGACCGTAGCGGTGGCGACCCCATGCTGACCGGCGCCGGTTTCGGCGATGATCCGCGTCTTGCCCATCCGCATCGCCAGCAGGATCTGCCCGATGCAATTGTTGATCTTGTGCGCACCGGTGTGATTGAGCTCGTCACGCTTGAACCACACCTGCGCGCCGTTTCCGGGCTGCGCCAGCTTGGCCAACTCTTCGGTGATGCGCGGCGCGAAGTAGAGCGGCGAGGGGCGGCCGACGTAATGTTCGAGCAGGTCGTCGAACTCCGCCTGAAACGCCGGATCGGCCTGCGCCTTGCGATATTCGCGCTCCAGATCGAGCACCAGCGGCATCAGCGTTTCAGCGACATAGCGCCCGCCAAACTCGCCGAAATGGCCGCGGTCATCAGGCTGGGTGCGGAAAGAATTGAGGTGCGTGTTCATCAGATGATCAATGCCGTTCGTGTCGAGCGAAGTCGAGACACTTATTTGCGCTGGGAATAGCCTCTCGACTTCGCTCGAGGCGAACGGGAAGGGTTAAACAGAGCGCGCCGCTTTGCAGAAGGCGGCGATTCTGTCCACGTCCTTGATACCGGGCGCGCTTTCAACGCCGGATGAGGTGTCGACCAGCGGCGCGCCGGTCAGGCGAATGGCGTCGGCGACATTGGCGGGGGTGAGGCCCCCTGCCAGGCCCCACGGGATCGGGGCCTTGTAGGCGCGCAGCAAGTCCCAATCGAACCGTGTGCCATTGCCGCCGGGTAGCCCGCTGGCGGGTGCATCAAACAGCAGCCGGTCCGCCGCACCGTGGAAGCGCGCTGCGTCGGTCAGCGAATCTGCATCGCGCACACCCAGCGCCCGCCATGCTGCGATCCCGGTTTCAGCACGGAAACGGGCGAGGGTTTCGGGGTTCTCGCTGCCGTGGAATTGCACCACATCCGGGCGTACATCGCGTAACGCTTCGGCGAGCAGCGCGGGGGCGAGGTTCACCACCAGCAGCACCGTCTTTACCTGCGGCGGGATCAGCCCCCGCAGCCGTGCAGCCGCAGCAAGGCTGAGGTGGCGCGGGCTTTTTTCGAAATGGACAAGGCCGACGTAATCCGCCCCCGCCTGTACCGCTGCGGTGAGGGTTTCGGGGGTCGAAAGCCCGCAGATTTTCACAAGAGTGGCCATGAGAGCGCCCCTACGCCGGGCCGAGCGGCTTTTCCAGTACCGCGAATGTGACCGGCGGATCGCGCAGGACGGGGAAGGGCCGGGTCTCGCCCGTGCGGATATAGCCGCGCCGTTCGTACCACGCGATCAGGCTGTCGCGGCTGTCGATCACGGTCATCTCCATTGCGGCGATACCTTTGTGGCGGGCATGGTCCTCCGCCGCATCGAGCAACCGCCGCCCAAGGCCAGCCGATTGCAGGTTGGGCGCAACGCACAGCATCCCGAGATAGGCGAGCGCGGCGTCCTTGCTGGTCACTGCCACGCAGCCGATGAGGCTCCCGCCCCCACCTGATTCAAAGGCGCGCGCCGTGAGAATTGTCACCGCCGGGTCAGCCAGCAGCGCCTCAACCTCGCCCGGCGCGGTCCGCTCATCATCGAGAATATCGGCCTCATGGTTCCACCCGGCCCGCGCCGCATCGCCGCGATAGGCAGCTTCGAGCAGCGCTTTCAAAGCGGGCGCGTCGCCAATCGACGCGGGTGCAACTGCCACCTCCATCGCTCAATCGTTCTGGATCAGCCGCAGCAGCGTGCCATCCGGGTCGATCAGATAGGCGATGGTCAGCCCGCTATCCTCGACCTGCGGCGGATGAAAACGCGGGATGCCGACGCGCGCGTTGGGCACATCGGCGGCGCGCACCTGCGCCATCATGGCGTCCAGATCATCGAGCCTGAGGCAGCAACTGAACGCGCTTTGGTAGGGGTCGAGATCGGGATAGGGGAAGAATTCCAGCGTCGCGTCGCCGCGAGACAGGATCATCCACCCATCAGACCGGTAGTCCTCATCAAACCCGAGCGTCGCGTAAAAAGCCGCCGTTGCCGCGAAATCGCGGGCGGGAAGGTTGGGGGTCGCGTGGTCGGTCACAGTGTTCCGCCCTCCGGCCAGTTCGACCAGTGTGTGTTGCCCTCTGCGGTGATCGCTGCCTCATCATATGGCTCACCCGCCAACATGGCCGCGATTGCGCGAAAGCTCGCGGTATCGCTCGGCCATTCCTCATTGACGAGGTCTGGGTGCCTCCAATCATCATATCGCCCAAGCAATTCCACGCCTTTGGGCACGTGGGCCGTTCTCTCTGCCTCGGCGGCAAGCACCAGTTCGCGGTGGTGATGCGCCAGGTATCGCGTCAATTCGAATACGAGGAGCCGATCCTCACTCGGTTCGATCCCCGCCGCAATGATCGCTTGTCTGTCGGGAACAGCGATGTCCTGACCCCGCAAACGAAGGCGCGTAGCGCCGGGGGCGACAAACTCGGCGCAATCCACGTCGTACAGCGCTTCGCCCTCGATCGGCTGAACAAACTGCTGTTCGCAATAGCGATTGTGTTCAAGGTAAGCAGTATATGCCGCTTCGGAAACGAAGTCGGAGGCTGTTTTGCGACCGGACAATCGGCTTGCGAATGTTGTTATCGTGCAATCGGGTTCGCCCGCTCGCGGCGAATAGCCGAAATTTTCGAACACCACCGCCCAGTCGATGCTTGACCGATACAGCGAAAGGCGCGCTGCGGCTGGATAGACGTAGCCGTTATCAAGCATCGGGAAGACAAAGTTCTTAGCCTCTTGATCAAGGATCGCGAGGATTTCCTGCGTATCCATTGGAGCTACAGCGTCGCCTCAATCGCCCGCGCTGCGGCCTCCGGATCTTCCGCGCGGCTGATCGGGCGGCCGATGACGAGCACGCTGGCGCCATTGTCGCGCGCCTGCCGGGGCGTCACCACCCGCTTTTGATCGCCGGTGCCATTACCATTGGGGCGCAGGCCGGGGACGACGAAGTAGCCGTCTCTCCAAGCCTTTTTGACCATCCCGACTTCTTGGCCCGAGCACACGATCCCGTCCAATCC
>JANQTR010000121.1 GCA_030731635.1 Erythrobacter sp.
GTTCTGAGCGGCCAGCGGCATGGAAAACGCCGTGGTGACGGCGAGGGCGAGCGGGAATACAGAGCGGCTATTCATGCTGAGCTGTATGCCGTGTTAGCCTCCGATTTACCAGAGCCTAACCGCGCCACGTCCCTTGTGGGGACGGGACGGGGACGCGGGTTAACGCCGGTGGAGCATCCAGGGCAGTCCTACAACCTGCCGATCAGTTTATTCGGACGGCGGGATCGTGATGGCAGCCGGGCCGGCACGCGCGGCAGCATAGTCCGCTTCGGACTGTTGCATCCGGGTCGTGCCGTCAGCGATCAACTGGCGGGCTTTGGACTGATCGGCTTCGGCCTTGGCGAGCTTTTTGCGCGCATCAGCAATCTGGTCGGTGCTCTTGCTGAGAAGTCGCTCACCGTTGCGCACGTCCTTGTTGCCCGAAGTCCACGCATCGCCATATTCCGTTATCGTATCGCCGCGTTGCGTGATGCGTTCACCCGCCGTTGTCGGCGAAGCGGACGAGCCGGCACAGGCCGCCAGCATCAAGGCGAACGCGGCACTGGCAGCCAATGGGGTAAATTTATTCATCAAAATTTCCTTTGTTGCCGGTCAGGCGGAACGCCTGAAGGACGGGCAGTCAATGAACAAAGGACGTATTCCAATGAAAACTGAAAATGGCCGGAATAAAGGTCAAATGGTCATTCTTAAACCAATTGCAACCATCCTTGACCAAACTCGCGCTTAAGCCTCATCGCCAATGAAATCATTTCAGATAATTTCGTTTTAAGTGATGAATCCGAATAGATCGTGTGGATCGGCATCCTCGATGGTGACATTGACGATATCACCCTGAGCCAGTGTGGCGGGGACGTTGCGCAAATAGACCGCACCGTCGATTTCGGGGGCATCGGCCTGACTGCGTCCTGTTGCACCAATATCGCCATCCTCATCAGGCTCGCCGACGGCATCAATTATTACCGGCAACGTGCGACCGATCTTGGCGGCGAGTTTGGCGGCGCTGATGCGTTCGGTCACTTCCATGATCCGGGCGTAGCGTTCTTCCTTGACCGCTTCGGGCAGTTGATCGGGGAGGGCATTGGCTGCCGCGCCTTCGACCGGTTCGAACCGGAATGCACCGACGCGGTCGAGCTGGGCTTCCTCCAGCCAATCGAGCAAGTAGCGGAAATCGTCCTCGGTCTCGCCGGGGAAACCGACCACGAAGCTGGAGCGGATCGCGATATCGGGGCAAATATCGCGCCATGATTTCAGCCGTTCGAGCACCTTGGCCTCGTTGGCGGGGCGCTTCATCAGCTTCAGCACCTTGGGGCTGGCGTGCTGGAACGGGATGTCGAGATAGGGTGTCAGCAGCCCTTCGGCCATCAGCGGGATAACCTGATCGACATGCGGATAGGGGTAGACATAGTGCAGCCGCACCCATGGCGCAGTGCCTTCGGGGGTGCGCAATTGGCCCAATTCACGCGCCAGATCGGTCATGTGCGCGCGGACGTGCTGGCCTTTCCATTCCCGCGTCTCGTGCCGGATATCGACTCCGTAGGCGCTGGTATCCTGGCTGATCACCAGCAGCTCTTTCGTGCCGGCCGCGACCAGTTTTTCCGCTTCGCGAAGGCAGGCATCGATCCGGCGACTGGCGAGCTTTCCGCGCAATTGCGGGATAATGCAGAACGCGCAGGAGTGATTGCAACCCTCGGAAATCTTGAGGTAGCTGTAGTGGCGCGGTGTCAGTTTAATGTCCGGCTGCGGGATCAGGTCGATGAACGGGCCTTGGCTGGGCGGGGCGTGAGTGTGGACGGCCTCGACCACTTGTTCATATTGGTGCGCACCGGTGATCGCCAGCACCTGCGGATGCGCGGCGCGGATCGCATCGGCTTCTTCGCCCATGCACCCCGTGACGATCACGCGGCCATTTTCAGCGATCGCCTCTCCAATCGCGGCAAGGCTTTCTTCCTTGGCAGAATCAAGGAAGCCGCAGGTATTGACCAGCACCACGTCGGCGCCGGCATAATCCTCGGCAAAGGCATAGCCGTCGGCGCGCAGCCGGGTGAGGATGCGTTCGGAATCGACCAGCGCTTTGGGACAGCCAAGGCTGACCATCCCAATTTTCTTCTGGTCGGGGAGAATGGTTGGGGCTGTGTTCATTGCGGCGCGCCTCTACACCTTGTTGGCACATTAGGCTAGCGTGAGGGTGACCGAGAGGAGCGCGTCGATGAATGACTTTGCCTTGTGGCCCGTACTGGCAGGCGCTGCGGCGTTCTTTGCCGTGGGCGCGCTGTGGTATGGGCTGATTTTCGCCAAGCCTTGGCAGCGTGCGGCAGGGCTATCAAACACCCAACTGCGCGGCGGCAATATGGGCGTGATTTTCGCGCTGACCTTTGCCTTTGAAATGTTGATTGCGATGGTGCTGTGGCATCTGATCGCGCGCACCGATCCGGCCGATTTCGTGGTGATGATGATGGCGGTCGGTTTTGCCATCGGCGTGATGATCCCCGCGATCGGGATCAATTATCTGCATCAGCGCAAGTCCTTGGCGCTGTTCCTGATTGATGCTGGCCATTTTCTGGTCGGCATGGCGGCAATGGGCGGCGTCTTCATCCTGTTCCGATAAGCGGTCAATGACCGTCACGTGCCATAGTGGGTAAGATTTCGACGATCACATCGCCCTTCTGGAGCATCTGGCATTCGTCCTCCCAGAACCCGATTGCGCGGCCATCGCGATAGACGCGCAAACCTTGGCCGCCGCTTTTCAGTTCCGTGATCGGGCAGCCGCATTCGGCTTCGCTTACCACCCGTTCGACCAGCTGCACCCGTCCGCCAACGCTGGCGAGATCGGCGAGATAATCGGCGATATGCGCGCCCTTGACGCTGCCCGCCAACAGCAATCCGGTAAAGCGCACCGGGTTGATCACGTTGTTCGCGCCTGCCTGCCGGGCCAGCAGTTCATTATCATCCGCGCGCACCACCACGCTGATTGGCACATCCGGCGCAAGGTGGCGCACCGTCAGCACGATCAGGATCGAGGTGTCGTCGCGCCCGGCGGAAACCAACACGCTCTGCGCCTTCTCGATCCGCACCGATTTCAGCGTTTCGTCGCGCGTCGCATCGGCGGCCATGACGTTGACGCCGAGCTTTTCCGCTTCGGCCAGCCGATCTTCTGAAGGGTCGATCACGACGATCTGGCGCGGGTCCACGCCGCGTTCGATCAACTCGCCCACGCTCTGCGAGCCTGAAACGCCGTGGCCCAGTACCACGACATGATCGGTCAGCTGTTCCTGTATGCGGGCCATGCGCCATTTCTCCCAGCTGCGCTTGATAACGAAATCGTAGGCCGCGCCCACGAAGATGAATAGCACCGCGATGCGAACCGGGGTGACGATCACCGCTTCGATCAGCCGCGACCGGTCGCTCACCGGGGCGATATCGCCAAAGCCGGTGGTGGTGACCGAAATCATGGTAAAATAGACCACATCAAGAAAGCTGATGTGATCATCGACATTGTCGATCAGACCATCGCGGTCCCACCAATGGATCATGATAACCATGAACAAAAGGGCAAGCGCGAACCCAGCCCTCAGGCCAAGGTCCCCCCACACCGGAATCTTGACTGCGCGGCGAAGCGGCTGGAACTGCTTGGCCAGCTTCGTCTTGCGCTTGAACGGGCTGCGGCCCTGTTTGCCCCCTGCCATCCGTCCCGGCCCTGCGCTCAGCCGCCAAACCGGTCGGCAAGGATGCCGATGGTCGAATAGTGGGTGAGATCAAGCTGCAACGGTGTCACGGCCACGTAGCCATCGTCAATCGCCTCCAGATCGGTGCCGTGGTCGAGCGTGTGCTCGATCGGATCAAGCCCGAACCAGAAATAGCGATATCCGCGCGGGTCGCGCCCTTCGACGATGCTGCCGCGTGAATAATCATGGAAGCCCT
>JANQTR010000122.1 GCA_030731635.1 Erythrobacter sp.
TCACGCTGACCGGGCCTGATGGATCGCGGCGCTTGCTTGCTCTGCGCGACAGCCGTTCGTCCTACACCCGCGACAATTTAATGGAGCTTGCCGGTGTCGGCGCAGAGCCGGTACCGCTGGCGCAATGGCCCGGCGCGCGCTGTTCCAGCGCCTTTTGCACGGTGACCATCTCGCGAGGTGGGCGTGACTGGACGGTGCTGCTGGGGCGGGCACGCACTCAGGTGGCGGAACGGGCGCTGGCTGCGGCCTGCGCCAAATCAGATATCGTTATTTCTGAAAGGTTTCTGCCGCGATCCTGCCGCCCGCTCTGGCTCAAGGCGGATCGGCGGATGCTGGAGCGTAGCGGCGGGATTTCGATCAACCTCGCTGATCAGCGCATCACCACTGTCGCCGATCAGCAGGGAACGCATGGCTGGTGGAAAGGTGCGCTATCGGAAACGGACCGGGCATGGCCGAACCGCGATCAAACCCGAAGCCAAGCGGGACCTAGGGCCGAGCAAGACGGGTCTGGCGGGCACCTGGATCGACCTGGAGGGTATCAAGACGGGCCTAGACCACCCCTAAATCCTGCCGCTGGCGCACCATAAATTTGGCATATCGCTGAAATAAAAGTAAAATCAGGCCGGAGCCAATGTTTCACGCAGGTTTGAAACTCTTTTTGCCTGCGAAAAACCTGAAACTCCGGCCTGTGATCACCGATTAGTGGTAGCGCCGCAGCAAGCCTGCCAGCTTGCCCTGCACTTCAACCTCGTCCGGACGGTAGAACTGCGGATCATAGGCCCCATTGGCCGGATCGAGCCGCACCTTGCCGCCTTCCTTGTGCAGATATTTCAGCGTCGCTTCTTCGCCGCGCACCAGTGCCACGACAATTTCGCCGTCGCGCGCGGTGTTGGTGCGGCGGACCAACGCGAAATCGCCATCGAAAATGCCGGCTTCGATCATCGAATCGCCCGAGACTTCGAGCGCGTAGTGCTCACCCGGGCCGAGCAAGGCAGCGGGCACCGGCAGGGTCGATTGCCCTTCAAACGCCTCAATCGGGGCGCCTGCCGCGATGCGTCCGTGAAGCGGCAGATCGATCACATCATTGGCCGCCCGCGGCGTGGCCACTTGCGAAGCAGCAGGCGACGGCATCGCCACCACCGTGCCGCCCAAGCTGCGCGCAGGGGTAGTATCGCCGGGCTGGCGGATCACTTCGAGTGCGCGTGCGCGGTTGGGTAGGCGGCGCAGAAACCCGCGTTCTTCCAATGCGGAAATGAGCCGGTGCACCCCCGACTTGCTCTTGAGATCGAGCGCTTCCTTCATTTCTTCAAAACTCGGCGAGATCCCGGTTTCTTCCAGCCGCTGCTGAATAAAACGGATCAACTCGTGCTGTTTGGCGGTCAGCATTGATCAAAACTCCCATGGTCGCATTGACGACCCGCGCAAACGGCGGTTCGCGCCAGTCCCTTTTTCGTGTGTCGAGAGGCACTGTCCCATGTGGGTGAGAGTGCTTTGCCGACACTTGCCGCCCGCCTTTATGGTGAACGAACAAGGAACAATTAGGCAACCCCAAATGCCAAGTCAAGCGACGCCTAAACCAAACCCCAGGATTTCAGCCATTTTGGAGCGGAAACACCGTCACTGCCGCGCCGACCGGCAGGGCCGGGGCGTGGGCAGGGCGATCAATCAGGCAATCGGCCAGTGCCAAGGCGGATAGCGCGCTGGAATCCTGCGATCCGGCGCAGCGAACCGCGCCGCCTTCGCGCACCGCGCGCAGGAATTCCCGGCGGCGGCCAATAGCGGGCAGAGCCTCGCCGGTGATCACAGTCTCGCTGCGAGGAAGCGGGGCGGCTGCACCCATCGCCGCGCGCACCAGCGGCAGGGCAAACAGGAAGGCGGTGACAAAGCTCGACACCGGGTTGCCAGGCAGGCCAAGGATCACCTGCGATCCCCCGGCATTTGGGCGCGTCGCCACCAACAGCGGCTTGCCCGGCTTGATCGCGACTTTCCAGAAGGCAATATCCGCGCCCCATGCAGCCAATGCAGGCTTGATCAGGTCATGATCACCGACCGATGCGCCGCCGGATGTGATCAGGATATCGGCGCTTTCCGCCTGCGCCAACGCCGCGGCGAGCGCCGCGTGATCATCGGGCACGGGGCCGATCCGCGCCACTTCGCACCCCAGCGGCGCCAGCATCGCAGCAATCATCGCAGCGTTGCTGGCAGGCACCTGATGCGGCGCGCAATGGGCGGGATCGGGGGCGAGTTCATCGCCGCTGTCCATCACCGCCACCCGCACGCGCCGCGCCGTCGTCACCCGCCGATGCCCGGCTGCCAGCGCTAGAGCGATGCGCCCCGGTGTCATGGGTGTGCCGCGGGTCAGCAGCACATCGCCTGCGCCAAAATCAAACCCGCGCGAACGGATGTGGCGGCCGGGCGGAGGGGCGTCAGCAGTGGTGACCTGCCCTTCAGCGACTGCGGCATCTTCTTGCAGCAGCACGCGGTCAGCGCCGGCGGGAACGACCGCGCCGGTTGAAATGCGCACGCATTGATTTGCCGCCAACGCGCCCGCAAACGGCACGCCTGCCCGGCTTTCGCCCACCATTGCCCACGGCCCGGCGCCCGGTGCCAGCGCATAGCCATCCATCGCGGACAGATCAGCGGCGGGCTGCGTGCGGGCGGCAAGGATATCTTCGGCAAGATAGCGGCCCTGTGCCGCCTCGGTCGCGATGGCTTCAGGCGGGAGCCGCGGGGCGAGGGCCAGCAGCCGGGCCTGCGCATCTTCGAGGCCGAGCAGCTCGCTCAAAGCGGGGCCTTCCAGTCACCCGATTTGCCGCCTGTCTTGGCGATCAGGCGCACTTCGCTGATCACCATGCCTTTATCGATTGCCTTGGCCATGTCGTAGATGGTGAGCAGCGCGACGCTGACCGCGACCATCGCTTCCATCTCCACCCCGGTACGCCCGGTCAGCGAGGCGGTTGCCGTCGCGCGGATGGCGTTTTTTTGGTATTCGAAATCGATACTGACTGCTTCCAGCCCGAGTGGGTGGCACAGCGGAATCAGATCGCCCGTGCGTTTGGCCGCCATGATCCCGGCGATGCGGGCGGTGCCCAGCACATCGCCCTTTGGGGCGTTGCCCTCGCGGATCGCGGCGAGTGCTTCGGAGGTCATTGTGACGCGCCCGGAGGCAACCGCGCGTCGGGCGGTGGCGGGCTTGCCGCCGACATCGACCATATGTGCAGCGCCGTCGCTGTCGAGATGGGTCAGCTTGCTCATGCGCGCGCTTGTGGCCCGAGCAGGGCTGCTGTGGCACTCGCAATATCATCAGCCCGCATCAGGCTTTCCCCGACAAGGAAGGTGCGCACGCCGGCGGCTTCCAGCCGGACGAGGTCGGCGGGGGTGTTGATCCCGCTTTCGCCCACGATCAGCGTGCCGGGCGGCATCAACGGCGCGAGCCGCTCGGTCACCGCCAACGATGTGGTGAAGGTTTTAAGGTCGCGGTTGTTGACCCCGATCAGCCGCGAGCGGAGCACGCGCGCGGCGCGTTCCAGCTCAGCCTCGTCATGGACTTCGACCAGCACGTCCATGCCGTGTTCGGCGGCGCCGGCTTCGATTTCGGCCATGGCTGTGTCATCCAGCGCCGCGACGATGATCAGGATCGCATCGGCCCCGATGCTGCGCGCTTCGAGGCATTGCCACGGATCGACCATAAAATCCTTGCGCAGCACCGGCAGGTCGCAGGCGGCGCGGGCGGCGATCAGGTAATCTTCGTGCCCCTGAAAATAGGGTGCATCGGTCAGTACGGAAAGGCAGGCCGCACCGCCCGCCTGATAGGCGGCGGCGTGATCGGCCGGGCGGAAATCGGCGCGGATCAGGCCTTTGGAGGGGCTGGCTTTCTTGACCTCGGCGATCAGCGCGTAACCGGTGGCAGCGCGCTGGCGCAGCGCGGCCTCGAACCCGCGCGGCGGGGTCTGGATACCGGCAAGTTCAGCCAAGGTGCCAGCGGTGGCCGCCTGCTTTCGCGCTGCAACTTCGAGCCGTTTGGCGGCGCAGATTTCTTCGAGCTTGTTCATGTCCATATCCCGCTCATCCTGAGCCTTTCGAAGGATCCCGTGCCAGCGTGCTTTGACAAGCTCAGCACGAGCGATCCTTTCGCTTCGATCTACACCGCCAACGCAATCCATTTTGCGAGCAGCGCCTGCGCGCGGCCCGAATCCAATGCATCGGCGGCCATCGCTGCCCGCTCGCGCCAGCCTGCGCCGCGCTCTGCCACCAGCAGCGCGCCTGCTGCATTGAACAGCACCGCGTCGCGGTAAGGGCCGGGCGCGCCCATCAGGAGGGCTTTGAGGGCAGCGGCGTTGTGTTTCGCATCATCACCCCGGATCGCCTCAACCGGGGCGTTGGGCAGGCCCGCTGCACTCGCATCGACCCGTGCCATGGTGAAAGCGTTGCCGGTCACCACTGCTACCTCGTTCCCGCCTGCCAGGCTGAGCTCGTCGAGCCCTTCATCGCCCGATACGATGAGTGAACGCCCGGTGCCCAGCCGCGCCAGCGCGCCAGCATAGATCGGCACATAGGCAGGGCGGGCAATCCCGATCAACTGGCTGGCAACCTTCGCCGGGTTCGACAGCGGTCCCATCAGGTTGAAGATCGTGCGTTGGCCGATTTTCAGGCGGATGGGTTGGATCCGCGCCATCGCCGGGTGGTGGTTTTTGGCGAACAGGAAACAGATGCCGATTTCGGCGAGGGTCTTTTCGGCGGTGCGCCCGGCGGCGTCCATGTCGAGACCCAATGCTTCGAGCGTATCGGCCGCGCCTGCCTTGGAAGATGCCGCGCGGTTGCCGTGCTTGGCGACGGGGACGCCGCAGGCGGCAACCACCAGGCTGACAGCGGTGGAGACGTTGAGCGTGTGGTGCCCGTCGCCGCCCGTGCCGCAGACGTCGATCGCGCCATCGGGGGCATCAATCGGAATCAGCCGCGCCCGCAAAGCCCGCGCTGCGCCAGCGATTTCGTCGGCGGTCTCGCCGCGCGCTGAAAGGGCGATGAGAAAGGCCTCGATTGCGGCCTCTGATGGCCCGCCGTCCAGCAACAGGCCGAAGGCTGCCTCGGCTTCAGCCTCGCTCAGCGGCGCGGTGACATCGGGGAGCAGGCTCATGCGCGCAACCGCTCCGGCATCACCGGCTCTAACCCGCACAGGCGCACGAAATTGGCGAGCAGCGCGTGGCCATGCTCGGTCGCGATACTTTCGGGGTGGAACTGCACTGAATGGATCGGCAGGCTTTCGTGGCGGAAGCCCATGACCGAGGGGTGATCCGATCCCGGCGTTGCCGCATGGGCATTGGCGATCAGCGCAGGCGGCACGTCGACCACCTCAAGGCTGTGATAGCGCGTGGCGATGAACGGGGAGGGCAGGCCCGCGAACACGCCGCTGCCGTCATGCGTCACAGGTGAGGTCTTGCCATGCATCAACCCGCCACGCTGCACGCGCCCGCCAAAGTGCTGACCAATCGCCTGATGGCCCAGGCACACGCCCATCAACGGCTTGCCCGCATCGGCGCAGGCCGCGACCAGTTCGAGGCTGATCCCGGCATCATCGGGCGTGCAGGGGCCGGGTGAGATCAGAAACCCGGCAGCATTGGTGCGCAGCGCGTCAGCCGCGGTCAACGCATCATTGCGCTCCACGCGCACTTCGGCCCCCAGTTCCATCAGGTAGTGGACGAGGTTGAAGGTGAAGCTGTCGTAATTGTCGATGACGAGGATCACTGGACAGCTCCTTCGCGCTTGCTGACGACGATGATTGGCCCCACGCGGCCGCCATCCGTCCGCCCCGTGCCCGGATCCCACAGCGATGACACCGCGCCATCAAGGTAGAGCGCATTGGTGACCTTTACCTCATCGCGGAAATAGCGGGCCAATTGTCCGAAGCTGATCGGCGCGCCGGAAATCACGAAATGTGCCTTGCCGCTCGCATCCACACCCACGCCGTTGCGGATCGCTTTGGAAGGGCCATTATCCTGAATTTCCGGGTGCAATTTGCCATCCACCACCATCAACGGCCCCGATTGCGTGCCGAATTGCGGGCGATCCTTCACCGTGTTGAAAAAGGTGTTGCTGCCCAGCACCTGCCACTTGCTGCCGGTGCCAAAAAACACGCCGTTGGGCTTCAGATAGAAATTGCCCGTGCCATTGCCGCGATCAAGTTCAGCCAGACGTTCGCCATTCTCGACGTAGTAGCCAATTGCTTTGAGATCATCGCCATACATCCCGCCATTCATGGCAAAGGCGATCGTGCTGGCATCAACAGTGGCCGCAAAGGCGCTAAGCGAACCGAACGGTTGCCCACCCTTGGGCGCATTGGCCGTGGCAATGCGGTGCTTGGCCGGATCGGCGATGCAATCGGTCAGCGGCACGTCTTCAAACACCACCACCTGGCAATCGGATGGCACAGTGGCCAAGGTCGCAGTGGGCGAAGGAGAGGGCGCGGCTTCCTCAGGCGGGGTCGATCCGTCGAGCATGGTGCGCACCACCGGCTCACCCGCAGGTTGTTCCGTGCAGGCGGTGAGTGCCAGCGCAAGGCCCGCTGTCAGAGCAAGTAAGCGCATCATTGGCCATATCCCGGTTCGCCCGCGACCCGCACAGCTTCGCGCGCGGCAGCGATCAGCGCGCCCGCCTTGGCGCGGCATTCGGCAAGTTCGTATTCAGGATCGCTATCGGCCACGATCCCCGCGCCCGCCTGCACATGCATCACGCCGTCTTTGACCACCGCCGTCCGCAGCACGATGCACGAATCAAGGCTGCCATCGGGCGCGAAATATCCCACGCCGCCAGCATAGGCGCCGCGGGTTTCGGGTTCGAGTTCGGCGATAATCTCGCACGCCCGGATTTTGGGCGCACCCGAGACTGTGCCCGCGGGAAAGCCCGCAAACAGCGCGTCAAGCGCGTCCTTTTCGGGCGCAAGACGGCCCACCACATTGCTGACGATATGCATCACGTGGCTGTACCGTTCGATCGTGAAACTGCCTGTCACCGTTACGCTGCCTGCTGCTGCAACCCGGCCCACATCATTGCGCCCCAGATCGAGCAGCATCAGATGTTCGGCGCGTTCCTTGGGATCGGCAAGCAGGCTGGCTTCGTTGGCAATATCATCCTCACGCGTGGCGCCGCGTGGGCGGGTGCCCGCGATCGGCCGGATGGTGATTTCGGTGTCGCCTTTGTCATCGGGCCGGACCCGGACAAGAATTTCCGGGCTCGATCCCACCAGCGCGAAACCCGGCAGATCGAGGAAATAGAGGAACGGGGACGGATTAACCCGCCGCAGCGCGCGGTAGAGCGAGAGCGGGGGGAGGGTGAAGGGGCAGGTAAACCGCTGCGCCAGCACCACCTGAAAGATGTCGCCCGCCAGAATGTAGTCCTTGGCCCGCAGCGCCATCGCCTTGTAATCATCAGCCGCGATCACCGGAGCAAGATCGGGCAGGGTATCAGGCACGGTGGCATTGTCGGCAGCGGGCGCAGGCTGGGCCAGCTGGCTGAGCGCAGTATCGATCCGTTCGCCTGCGCGGATCACCGCAGTCTCAGGATCACTCGCCTCCCAGATCGGTGCAATCGCGAACAACGCATTGGTAAGCCCGTCAAACACCAGAATCACCGTGGGCCGGACAAACAACATGTCGGGCAGTTCCAGCGGACTGTCGGGCGCGCGCGGCAGGGTTTCGACCAACCCGATGGTCTCATACCCAAGATAACCCACCAGACACGCAAGCGCGGGCGGCAGGCCTTCGGGCATGGGATCGATCCGGCAGGCGTCGGCCAGGCTGCGCAATTCTGCCAAGGCGTCGCCTTCGCAGGGGCTGAAGGCATCGCGATCATGCCGCCAATCGCGGTTGATTTCAGCGACCGCGCCGCTGGCCCGGAACACGAGATCAGGATCAAGCCCCAGCAGGCTGTAGCGGCCACGCACTTCACCGCCTTCAACCGATTCGAGCAGGAAATCGCCGCGCCCGGGCACGATCAGCCGCCGCGCTGCGCCCACTGGCGTATCGCTGTCGGCGATGATCCGTCGCCACACTAACCCCGCACGCCCAGCGGCAAGCGCGGCGATGGCAGGTTCAGCGTTGTCGGGCAGGCCAGTTACAGAAGTGGTCACGAAAGGGTCACACCCGGCTCACTGTTCACCGGCCAACTGCTTGCGCACCGCTGCAAGCACCGTTTCATTGCGGGTCACGCCCAGCTCGTCACGCATCGCGGCGGTGACCTGCTGCCGATATTCGCCCGACAGCGCCTGGCCCAGCTGCTGCCGGGTCTGCGTCACCAGGTCGGGCTGATCATCGACTGAACCTGTGCTGATGTCTTCAAGACTGACGATATACCAGCCCAGATCACGCGGCGCTTCAAGCAGCTTGACCGTTCCTTCGGCCATGCTGAACATCAATACCAGCGGCGGCGGCAGATTGCCGCGCTGACGGGCCAGCAGCGCCCGGCGTTCCAGATCAATCGGTTCGCGTTCGAACCCGGCTTTGTTTTCCGCGGCCAGAGCGGCGGCCAGCGCTGTCTTGCTCCGCACCTTGTCGGTAATGCGTTCAGCCGCAGCCTTGGCAAGCTTGGCCCCCTGCGCGCGCTTCCACCCGGCAATGGCGGCGCCGCGCACCTGCGCCAATGGCGGGGCGGCGGCTTCTTCGATGCGGGCGACTTCGAAGATCACGAACTGCGCTCCATCGACCACTTGTGCCAGCTGCGGCTCGCTTTCGTCCATCTGGAACGCGGTGCTCAGGATCGGGAAAAGCTGCGGCACAATCTGCACGTCGGGCCGCCCGAATGCCTGCCCATCGGCCAGCAGGGCGGGTGAGGTCTCCAGCGTCAGGCCATAAGCCTTGGCGACTTCGCCGATCGCGGTGCCGCCGTCGATTTCAGCTTCAATTTCGGACGTGAGATCGGCCACTGCGGCGCTGCGTTTTTCGGCAGTAAGCTGATCGGTGATTTCGGGCGTCGCTTGCGCCAGACTGCGTGCGGGCGACCGTTCAATCTCGTCAACCCGCGCAACATACCAGCCCAGAGTGCCTTGTGCCGGATCGACAATGCCACCCTGCGCGGCTTTGAAGACGGCCTCGGCAAAGGCAAAGCTGGTCGCGCTTGCCATGGCTTCACGGTCGCGCAATTCGGCGGTTGAGGAAGAGAACCCGGCCTCACGCGCTGCCGCTTCGAGCGAAACGCCGCCGCGGATCTTCGCCGTCAGCGCGCGTGCTGCGTCCTGGGTCGGCACCACGAAACTGGTGACCATGCGCCGCTCGCTCGCCTTGTACTTGGCAGCATCGCGTTTGAAACGGGCCGCGATTTCGGCCGGGGTCGGGGTGGCGTTTACCTTGAGCGTATCTTCCCCGAACACGGCAAAGCGCAGGGTGCGCCGTTCAGGGACGATGAACTGGGTGCGGTTGTCCTGATACCAAGCGGTCAGTTGTGCATCGGTGGGGTCGCCAGCAGGCGCGAAGGCGGCGCTGGGGATCAGCGCGATCTCGCCCTTGCGCCGTTCCAGCACCAGTGCGGCATATTGGCGCGCGATCTTTGCGGGCAATTGCGGCGCGGCCAATGCCGGTCTGAGAATTTGTTCCTCGATCAACCCATCTTCCAGATCACGCCGGAAAATCGCATCGGTCAGGCCCTGACGCCGCAATGCTGCCTGATAGGCGGCTTGATCGAATTCACCAGTCAGCCCGCGAAATGCGCTGATTTGCAGAATTTCGCTGTTCACCAGATTTTCGCCCGCGCGCAGGCCGTATTTTTCGCCATAGGCACCCACGGTATAGCGATCGATCAGCTGGCGGATCACCTCGTCAAGGCCGCCTTCGGCGACGAATTCAGGCATCGTGATCGCCGGGTTTTCCTGGCGCACCTGTGACAAGGCCGAATCAGTGGCCTTGGTCAGATCCGACACGGGAATCGGCTCGCCGCCGACCACAGCTATCCTTTCGCCGCCCGTAATCCCGCCGAAGGTTGATCCGGTGATATCCGATGCTGCGAACGCCAGCGCCATCAGCACCAGGAAGGCAAGAACGATGGGCAGGCCGATCTTCGACTGAAAAAAACGGCGGAAGAGCGAAATCATAGTGTGTCTTTTCCCACCCGAGGCTGGCTGATGCAGGGATACTGGCGCGTCCCCAATGCGCGCCGCACGGGCCACGGCGCTGCGGCGCTTTATAGGCCCTGCGGCTGCGCGGCAACAGGTGGCTGTGTGTTTTGACTACAGGAGCGTCCTCAGCTAGCGGACCCGGCCCCGGCGCTCTAAAGCGACCATAGAATCGCTCGCCTCGCCATATAAACCTCTCATTTTTCAAGGTGCAGGACAAAGCCATGACCCGCCGACCCTATATTGTCGGAAACTGGAAGATGCACGGCACCCGCGCGATGCTGTCCGAAGCGCGTGCGATTGACCGCGCGGCGCAGCGTCACATGAAGGTGGAAGTGGCGCTCGCGCCGCCGTTCACGCTGATTCATCCGATCCACCGCGAAGCAGAACAGATCGCCGTCGGCGCGCAAGATTGTCACTATGCCGAAGGCGGCGCCTATACCGGCGATATCTCCGCTGCGATGATCGCCGATGCGGGCGCAAAATTCGTGATCCTTGGCCATAGCGAGCGGCGGCAGGGCCACGGCGAAGGTGACGCCATGGTCCGCGCCAAGGTCGAAGCCGCGCTAGCTGCCAACCTCCGGGTGATTCTGTGCTGCGGGGAAAGCGCCGAAACGCGCGAATCGGGCAAAGCGGTGGCGTTTGTGAACAAGCAGCTGGAAGCCTCGCTGCCGTTGCCCGCCAATATGCCCGCAGAAGTGGCAGAGCGGTTGACGATTGCCTATGAACCGATCTGGGCGGTGGGATCTGGCACGCCTGCGACCCCGGCTGATATTGGCGAAATGCATGCCGCGATCCGGGCCCTGCTGATCAACATGTTCGGCGCAGAACAGGGTTCTGAGGTGCGAATTTTGTATGGCGGTTCGGTCAAGCCTGAAAACGCTGGGGAAATCTTTGCTGTGCCCGAAGTGAACGGGGCGTTGATTGGCGGGGCAAGCCTTACGGCGGACAGCTTTATGGGCATCGCGCTTGCCGCGAGTGAGCCATTCGAGAACTGATCCGACCGGTAGCCAGCCCCACAGGCGACAGCGCCCGGCGCGGCGGGGTTGTCGCGGGCGGCTTGCAGGCCTACATGGCGGCCACGAAACATAACTGGGTGCGCGCGCCCTTTTGCATGAGTTGATTGCATGTCCCTGTTTATCTTCCTTACCGTAATCCAGGCGATTGTCGCCGCTGCGCTGGTTGGCGTTGTCCTGATGCAGCGTTCCGAAGGTGGCGGCCTGGGCATCGGCAGCAGCCCGTCGGGCGGCATCGGCGCGCGCGGCGCGGCGGATTTCCTGACCCGTTCGACCAAGTGGCTGGCGGTTGCGTTCGTCGTCCTGTCGATCATTCTGGCAGGGCTGGCGGTGCGCGAAACCGGCGGTAGCGGGGTCACATCGACGCTTGATCGTGATGCGACCGCACCGGTAGCGCCCGATCCGCTGGCTGATCCGGCTGTGCCAGCGCCCGGCACGGCACCCGCTGCGGCTCCGGCTGAAACTGCGCCCGCTGCTCCTCTTGGCGACGATCCGCTCGCCGAGTAAGCGGCGCGGTGGGCGGACAGGCGAACCGTCTGCCTCATGAATTCAACGCTTCTGTGGATGGCATAGCTTTGCCGACCGCAATTCGCTTGCCCCGAATCCCTCTCGACGCTTAAGGCCCAACTCCCATGGCGCGGTTCATTTTCATCACCGGCGGCGTGGTCTCCTCGCTTGGCAAAGGTCTCATGGCGGCAAGCCTTGCCGCGCTCTTGCAGGCGCGCGGCTACAAGGTGCGCATTCGCAAGTTTGACCCCTATCTCAACGTCGATCCCGGCACGATGAGCCCGTATCAGCACGGTGAGGTCTATGTGACCGACGACGGGGCCGAAACCGATCTGGATCTGGGTCACTACGAACGCTTCACCGGCGTATCTGCGCGGCAAAGCGACAACATCACCTCAGGCCGCGTCTACCGCGACATCATCGCGCGCGAACGCCGCGGCGATTACCTTGGTGCAACCGTGCAGGTGATCCCGCACGTGACCGATGAAATCAAAGCCTTCGCGCTCGCCGATCAGGGCGATCATGATTTTATCTTGTGTGAAATTGGCGGCACGGTGGGCGACATCGAATCGCTGCCGTTCATGGAAGCGATCCGCCAGATGCGGAACGAACTTGAACCGCTGCAGACGCTCAGCGTCCACGTAACGCTGGTGCCTTATATCAAGGCGGCGGGTGAGCTGAAAACCAAGCCGACCCAGCATTCGGTACGGGAACTTGCCAGCTTGGGGATCAAGCCTGACATTCTGCTGTGCCGTGCGGAACATCCGATCCCCGAAAGCGATCGCCGCAAAATCGCGCAGTTCTGCAACGTGCGCGCCGAAGCGGTCATTCCGGCGCTGGACGCCCGGTCGATTTATGCCGTGCCGCAGCAATATCACGCCGAAGGGCTGGACCGCGAAGTGCTGCGCGCCTTTGGTATTACCGATGCACCCGCGCCTGATCTGGCGGCATGGGTCGATGTCAATGATCGCTATTTCAACCCCGAAGGCGAAGTCACCATTGCGGTGGTTGGCAAATATGTCGGCCTGCAAGACGCCTACAAGAGCCTCAACGAAGCGCTGGTTCACGGCGGCATGGCCAACCGCGTCAAGGTAAACATCAAGTGGATCGACGCCGAAATCTTTGAAGGCGATGACGAATCGCAGATCATCGCCGCGCTTGAACCGATGCATGGCATTCTGGTGCCCGGTGGGTTCGGGGAACGCGGCAGCGAGGGCAAGATTTCGGCTGTGCGATTTGCAAGGGAACGCAAAGTGCCGTTCTTCGGCATTTGCCTTGGCATGCAGATGGCCTGCATCGAAGGCGCGCGCGCAGCGGGTTTTGATCAGGCTTCCTCGACCGAATTCGGCCCGACGGATACGCCCGTGGTTGGCATCATCACCGAATGGATGAGCCAGGAAGGCATCCAGAGCCGTGCGGCAGGCGGCGATCTTGGCGGCACAATGCGGCTTGGCGCTTACCCGGCCAAGTTGAGCGCCAACAGCCATACCTCGCAGATCTATGGCGGGGCTGAGCTGATTTCCGAACGCCACCGCCACCGTTACGAAGTGAACAGCGCCTTTATCGAGCCGCTGGAACAGCAAGGGCTGATCTTTGCCGGCATGTCACCCGATGGCTTGCTGCCCGAAATTGTCGAGCGGCCTGATCATCCGTGGTTTGTTGGCGTGCAGTTCCACCCGGAACTGAAATCGCGTCCGTTCGATCCGCACCCGCTGTTCGCCGGATTTATTTCCGCTGCACTGGATCAATCGCGACTCGTCTGAATGCGGCGCGCAGCGCGGTATGGTGGCTGCCTGATTGCCTGGCTGACCACGTACCCTGGCTTCGCGCGTGCTGCCAACCCTACCATTTCCCTCATAATGTCATTGAAATTCAATGATATTAAACCCAGTTTTTCGTGGCTGCGGCGCTTACTTACACTCGTGAAAGAATCGCCTTGCGTAGTGTTACTATTTCGCATTAGACGTGGCCCGTCTTTCACGGCTTTATAATAACTGGCGCGCTAAATCCTGCGTTTAGGTCGTTCTGGATTGCCGAGAAACAGCGCCGCAAATATCGGCGCAATATGGTTTTACGAGCTTGCCTGATATTGTCCGTCTTCTGCGACCCGGACGGACAGAATTGGGTAGGGCGGCGCAAGTCGCGGGGGGTGGATCGCAAGATCCGCCCCCCTTTTCATGGGCTCGTCAAAGCCATTTCGTTACAGGTGCAAGTGAAATCAGGCTGCGCTGGCGGCCTGATCGTCATCCGCTTCGGGCGATGGCACCGCGGATAACTGCGCCGCGCCGCCCACCGCAATCTTGCGCGGCTTCATGGCGTCAGGCACTTCGCGCACCAGATCGATGATCAGCAAGCCGTCGGCCAGATCAGCGCGTTCAACCCGCACGAAATCGGCCAATTCAAACCGCCGTTCAAACCCGCGATTGGCAATGCCGACGTGGATCAGTTCGGACCCGTCATCATTCTCTTCGCGCTTGCGACCCTGCACCACCAACAGGTTTTGCTGGGCGGTGATGTCGATATCCTGCGGTCGGAAGCCGGCAATCGCCAGAGTGATGCGATAATTATCTTCGCCGCGGCGCGAAATGTTGAACGGCGGGTAATTGTCGCCCGCGTTCAAACGTGCCTGATTTTCCAGCAAATCGAACACGCGGTCAAAACCCACGGTGCTGCGGCGATAGGGGGTGAAATCGAAACGTGACATAACGTGCAAATCCTCTTGCTCGAGCAATTTGGTTTCATCCACGGGCCTGCGTCATGCAGCACCCACTTTTGCTGCCTCCACGTCCCCCAAGACTGGCGGAACGCGGCAACAGGCTCTATCTGGTTTGCAACATCACAGTTTCAAGAGGATCAGCAAAGGATCACTATGGCCCAGCCGCAGATCGATATTTACACCAAGTTTGCCTGCCCGTTCTGCGTTCGGGCCAAGCGCCTGCTGGATGACAAGGGCGCAGATTATGCCGAACATGACATCACCATGGGTGGGCCCAAGCGTGAGGAAATGATGGCGCGCGCACCAAACGCGCGGACGGTGCCGCAGATATTCATTGGCGAAACCCATGTTGGCGGATCGGACGATCTTGCCGCATTGGAACGTGCGGGCAAGCTTGACGCGCTGCTGGAAGGCTGATGCCCAGGATCGCGGTCTTGCAGATGTGTTCGGGGGTTGATCCGCACACAAACTATGCCGTGATCGAACAGGCCGCTCATGATGCGCGGGCGGGCGGGGCGGTGATGCTGTTCACCCCGGAAATGTCGCTGCTGATTGACCGCGATCGCAAGCGCGCCGCGCCGCATATTGTGGCGCAGGATGCATCGCCGTTTGTGCCGATGCTGGCAAACCTTGCCGGGCAGACCGGGCTGACCATCGCGCTCGGATCGATGGCGGTTGCAGCAGCGGCCGGCGGAAAAAATGCCAATCGGTCAATGGTGTTTGCGCCGGGCTGCGCGGCCCCAGTCACCTATGACAAAATCCACATGTTTGACGTCGATCTGGCCAGTGGGGAAAGCTGGCGGGAGAGCAATGCCTATGAAGCGGGCACAGCGGTGGTCACGGTCGAGCATACGCCGCTCGGACGGCTCGGCCTTACCGTCTGCTACGACCTTAGGTTCCCTGCGCTGTTCGGTGCGCTTGGTGACCGGCGCTGTGATGTGATCGCGGTGCCCGCCGCCTTTACCAAGCCTACCGGGGCTGCACATTGGCACATCATGCTGCGCGCCCGCGCGATTGAGGCGAGCGCCTTTGTCATCGCCGCAGCGCAAGTGGGCACGCATGAAGACGGACGCACAACGTATGGCCACAGTCTCGTGATTGATCCTTGGGGCGAAGTGCTGATCGACATGGGCGGCGAGGCGCCGGGTTTGGGGTTCTGCGACATTGATCTGGAACGGATTTCAGCCGTGCGCGCGCAGGTGCCCGCGCTTGCCAACCGCCGTATGATCCCCACATTATCGATATGATTGTATTCGACCTTTCCTGCAGCGTTGGCCACCGGTTCGAAGGCTGGTTCAGCTCGTCCGCCGATTATGAAGCGCAACAGGCGCGCGGGTTCCTTGCGTGCCCGACCTGCGGTTCGGCTGAGGTAAGCAAGGCGCCGATGGCCCCGGCGGTGCCGGCGAAAGGCAACGCCCAGCGCGAAACGCGCCCAGCTGGTGCGCCGCAACAGCAGCTCGCCAACACGCCCATGACGCCGCAGATGCAAAAGGCGCTGAAAACGCTGGCCAAGGCGCAGGCCAAGGCGTTGGAAAACAGCACCTGGGTGGGCGATAAATTCGCCGAGGAAACCCGCAAGATGCATTATGGCGAACGGGACGACGCGCCGATCCACGGGCAGGCAAGCCTTGCCGAAGCAAAGGCGCTGATCGACGAAGGCGTGCCGGTCGCGCCATTACCGTTCCCGGTTGCGCCGCCGGATAAACTCAATTGATCGTCTGGCCTGCCCTGCTAAGAAACGCAGCGGGACCCCGTAGCTCAGCCGGATAGAGCACCAGATTCCTAATCTGGGGGCCGCGCGTTCGAATCGCGCCGGGGTCACCA
>JANQTR010000123.1 GCA_030731635.1 Erythrobacter sp.
GCCACCGATGGCGATTTCAATGTCGGGGTGTCGGATACCAAGGCGCTGATCGAACTGATCGAGAAAAAGCGCGACACCGGCATCACGCTCACCACGCTGGGCTTTGGCCAAGGCAATTACAACGAAGCGTTGATGGAACAGGTCGCCAATCACGGCAACGGCAACTACGCCTATATCGACAGCGCACTGGAAGCCAAAAAAGTGCTCGGCGATGAAATGAACAGCACCCTGTTCACCATCGCCAAGGATGTGAAAATCCAGGTCGAATTCAACCCGGCGGTGATCGCGCAATATCGCCTCGTCGGCTACGAAAACCGAGCGCTGCGCGAACAGGATTTCGACAATGACCGGGTCGATGCCGGCGATATTGGCGCAGGCCATCAGGTCACCGCGATTTACGAAGTCGTCCCCGTCGGCGGCAAAGGCTGGATCGCGCCGCGCAAGTATGAAGACGCCCCCGCAGCCGCAGCGCAGGCCCGGCTGGCCGAGGCTGCCAACGTCAAGCTGCGGTACAAGCTGCCGACAAGCGACACATCGAAACTGATCGAACAGGTGGTGGCATCTAACGCCTTCACCACCGCCGCCGCGCCCCGGGGCGATTTCGCCTTCGCCGCCGCGGTCGCGGCCTTTGGCCAGGTGCTGCGCGGGGACGAGTTGATGCAGGGCTACAGCTTTGACGACATCGGAGCACTGGCGGGCAATCAAGATAATTACTGGCGGCAGGAATTCCTCCAGCTCAACCAGCTGGCAGGCAGCATGAAAGGCGGCTGATCGCCGCATCGTTCGCGTAAGAGTCTTGGGTTTGCTGCAGGAGCGCTGCTAAGGAAGCGCTCCTGCTTGCTGATTCCCAACGGAGAATTGCCCCAATGCCTGCCGATATGACCGCTTCGCTGCCGCTGATTGTGTTGGGACTGATCCTGCTGGCGGTCGCGGTGTGGGTGTTCACCCGCCTGACCCGCAAGACCACGCTGCTTGACGATGGCAGCGCGCCGACCCTTGCGCGCGATGTGCTTGATGAAGGCGCGGCACGGGCGCAGCGCAATCAGGCGCTGATCGACGCAGCCCCGGCAGCGGCGGTCGCAATGCCAACGCCAGTGGTCGCTCCAGCAGTCGCGCCGGTGCCAGAGCCTGTGGCAACGCCCGCCCCCACGCCCGCGCCCGCGCCCACCCCCGCGCCGGTAGCCGAAACGCCCGCCCCCGCTCCGGCGCCCGCCGCTTCCGCAGCCGCTGACGACCTGACCCGGATCAAGGGCGTTGGCCCCAAATTGGTGGCATTGCTCGGCGAACTTGGCGTTACCACCTATGCCGATATCGCCGCTTGGTCCGATGCCGATGTCGCCCGGATCGACGCCGAACTGGGCCGCTTCAAAGGGCGCATCACCCGCGATCAATGGGTCGAACAGGCCAAACTGCTCACCAGCGGCGACGAAACAGCCTTCACCGAAAAATTCGGCAGGAATGGATAAGATTCCTGCAAAATAGACGTCCAATCCATGTTACACCGAATCGGTGGGACGGGGAGATATTGGATGAGCTTACGCATTTTGCTTGCCGAAGATGAATTCGTCACCGCCTTTGATCTATGTGACACCTTTGAAGAAGCCGGTTACGAAGTCGAAGGGCCCCACGCCGGGATTTCCTCGGCCATGCTCGCCTGTCAGAAGGGTAAGCCCGATCTCGCCATCCTCGATATCGAACTGGTCGATGGGCTGACCTATGAACTGGCGCAGAAACTGCTTGATGAAAATGTGCCGGTGATCCTGCATTCGGAACGCGCCGAACGCGATGAACTTGCCGCCCGTTTCCCGCGCGCAATCACCGTGGCCAAGCCATGCCCGCCCGCCGATTTGCTGGAGGTGATCAGCCGGGTGTTTGCGCCCGCCTGATTGCCCATTCGGCGGCCTTCCCATGGTCGAGCAAGTCGAGCCGCGCTCTGGGTCAGGCCCGGAGCTGGGTTGTCCCCCTGGATTTAGCGCATGGCGACGTGACCGCGCCTTGCTCGAACGCGTGAAGCCTGCGACACTGGCACTATGAAGCTCTACGGCTATTTCCGCTCTTCGACCTCGTACCGCCTGCGCATCGCGTTGAACCTCAAAGGCCTGGCATTCGAGAATATCCCGGTCAGCCTCGTCACCGGCGAAAACAAGGCGCCCGAATTCATCGCCCGCAACCCGTTCGGATCGCTCCCGATGCTGGAGGCGGAAGGGCGTGACCGCGCGCAATCGATGGCGCTGCTCGAATGGCTGGACGAAGCCTATCCGCAAGCCCCGTTCCTGCCCCGCGAGATTGAGGCGCGCTATACGGTGCGCGAACTGGCCTATGGCATCGCAACCGAGATTCACGCGGTCAACAATCTGCCGGTGCTGAAATATCTCAAAGACCCGCTCGGCCACACGCAGGATGAAATTGACCAGTGGTATCGCCATTGGCTGGCGCGCACGCTGAACCCGGTTGAAGCGCGGTTGGCGCAGCTTGCGACCGGCGATTTCCTTCACGGCGATGCGCCCGGCCTGTTTGAAGTGGTGCTGATCCCGCAAATCGCCAATGCGCGGCGGTTCGATTACGATCTGTCGAACAGCCCGCACATCACCCGGATCGAGGCCGCGTGCCTTGCCCTGCCCGCCTTTGCGGCGGCACACCCTGATAACCAACAAGACGCCAAATCATGACTTGGCCGGAGAGGAACCCCCAATGAAACTCGCTACCCTGGGAAATGGCACCCGCGACGGGATGCTGGTCGTCGTATCGAAAGACCTGACCCGGTGCAGCGCGGCCGGTTATATCGCCCCGACATTGCAAGCCGCGCTCGATAATTGGGAACGGGTTGCGCCTGAACTCGAACTGCTTGCCCGCGATGTTGAGCATGAAACCGTCCCGTGCGAACGGTTTCACGAACGGCAGGCGCAATCCCCGCTGCCCCGCGCTTACCAATGGGCCGATGGCAGCGCCTATATCAACCATGTCGAACTGGTGCGCAAAGCGCGTGGCAGCACGGTACCGGACAGCTTCTATACCGATCCGCTGATGTATCAGGGCGGATCCGACGGTTTCCTGCCGCCGCGCGGCAGCATACCGCTGGGCGATCCGGCATGGGGCTGCGACATGGAGGGCGAGATTGCCTGCATTACCGATGATGTGCCGATGGGCGTTTCAGTCGACGATGCGGCCGGTCACATCAAACTGCTGATGCTGGTCAATGATGTCAGCCTTCGCGGGCTGATCCCGGCAGAGCTGGAAAAGGGCTTTGGCTTTTTCCAGTCGAAACCCGCCAGCGCCTTTTCACCGGTAGCGGTGACGCCCGATGAACTGGGCGCCGCGTGGGCCGATTGTCTGATCCACCTGCCGCTGATGGTGGATCTGAACGGTGCGCCGTTTGGCCGCGCCAATGCGGGCAAGGATGCGACCTTCAATCTGGCGCAACTGGTCGCCCATGCGGCCAAGACCCGCAATCTGGGCGCAGGCACCGTGATCGGCAGCGGCACGGTATCGAACAAGGGCGCCGATGGCGGTGCGGGCACGCCGGTCGCCGATGGCGGCGCAGGCTATTCGTGCATCGCCGAAATCCGGATGATCGAAACCATCGCCAGCGGCGCGCCGGTGACGCCGTTCATGAAGGACGGCGACACGGTGCGGATCGAAATGCGCGATGACCACAACCATTCGATCTTCGGCGCGATCGAGCAGCAAGTGGTCGCGGTTTAGGCCAGTCCTGGCGGGGTCTAGGTCGTTCTAGACCCCTGCCAGACCCCTTTTAGACCCCGGCTTGGCCGCCGCAGCATCGGTGTTTCACATGAAACATTCAGGCGGCGAACCCAAGGCTCTCCGCCACCGCCGCGTTGACGATCTTGCCCTGATGCACGTTGAGGCCGGGGGCCAGATGCGGATCATCCTCGCACG
>JANQTR010000124.1:0-2907 GCA_030731635.1 Erythrobacter sp.
CCGATTTCATCATCCAGCACGGGCTTACCCGCTTCCTTGTCCCAGAAGGCGCTGAGGAAGTTGTAGTGGTTGCGAGCAAACAGCGCCGATGCGTCGGCGGGCAGGTGTGCAGGCGTGTTGGAAAAGCCGATGATGTTGACGCCGTGCTTGACCACGACCTGATCCGGCACCGAACCTTCAACATTGCCGCCCTGCGCCACGGCGAGATCGAAGATCACGCTGCCCGGCTTCATCGTCGCGATCTGCGCATCGGTGATCAGCCGGGGAGCAGCGCGGCCCGGGATCAGCGCGGTGGTGATCACGATGTCCTGCTTGGCGATGTGCGAGCTGACCAATTCGGCCTGCGCCTTCTGATATTCCTCGCTCATTTCGGTGGCATAGCCGCCCGAACCTTCGCCTTCGATGCCGGCGACATTCTCGACGAAGATCGGCTTGGCGCCCAGTGACTGGATCTGTTCCTTGGTGGCCGAGCGCACGTCGGTTGCCGAAACCTGCGCCCCCAGGCGGCGCGCCGTGGCAATCGCCTGAAGCCCTGCAACGCCCACGCCCATGATGAAAGCGCGCGCGGCCTGCACCGTGCCTGCCGCCGTCATCATCATCGGGAACGCGCGGCCATAAACGTCCGCTGCTGCCAGCACCGCCTTGTATCCGGCCAGGTTCGATTGCGACGACAGCACGTCCATCGACTGCGCGCGGGTGATGCGCGGCATGAATTCCATGCTCAACGCTTCAAATCCGGCTGCGGCATAGGCGTCGACAACATCGCGATTGGCAAAGGGATCAAACAAAGCCGCCACCCAAGCACCCGGCTTTGCGCCTTTCAGCAGCTTCACATCGGGCGCCTGAATACCCAGGACGATATCAGCATCTTTCACCGTGGCAGCCGCAGTGCCGATCGTTGCGCCCATTTCAGCATAGGCCGCATCCGGCACCGAAGCGATCACCCCTGCGCCAGCCTCCACCGCGACCGACAGGCCGAGAGCCGCGAATTTCTTGACCGTTTCGGGCGAGGCGGCAACGCGGGTTTCACCCGGTGCGCGTTCTTTCAGAATGGCGATTTTCACGTCAGCAGCCGCCTTAATCGGCGATCAGCGCGACAACGATGAAGACGATCACCGCGATCACCGGCACCGCCCATTTCAGCGTCGCCATGAACCCGCCATAGGTTTCGGTGGCTTTATCCATATCGTGAACAGTCATGGTTCCTGTGTCCCCTTGGGCAGTTCAATCCGCGAAGGCGTGATTGGTTGCCGAAAAAACAAGCCTGCACGCAGGCATGTTCGCTCCCGTATCGAAGCGGGCCCGCTATCTCAAGTCACCTTTAGTGAGAGGCGTCGTTAACCCCCAACTCCGCCAACACCCGCACCTTCCCGGTCGCAGGCAGTATCAGCCTTAATCCCGTTTTTACCTTCCCGTCTTATGCACAGTGGCGTGTGTCATCCCGGAACAGACTTCCGGGCCGAGGAAAAAGCGAGCGGCAGGACTGATGGCGGATATCGATTGCCAACCCGAAGCGCATGCGGATGCACGAATCGTCATGCTTATCGATGATGAGCCTGCACAATCGCGTCTGGTGACCGCCATTGCCGCGCGCGATGGCTGGCGCACAATCACTGCGCCTGATGCCGAAACCGCCATTGCGATGCTCGGCACGCGCGAAGGGATGCAGCTATCGGCGATCCTGCTTGATCAGTGGGTGCCGGGTGATGATGCCTGCACGCTGATTGCCGAATTGAAATCTCGCCGCCCTGCCCTGCCGATCTTGATGCTCACCACCAGCGCATCACCATTGCTGGCGGTCGAAGCGATGCGCGCCGGCGCAAGCGATTACCTCGTCAAGCCGGTGTCGCCTGATCGTCTCATGGAAGCGTTACGCAGCGTCACCACCCGCGAATCCCCGCGCGATGAACTGGCCCCGTTGACCGAGAAAATGTCTGCCAGCCTTGATTTCGATGCGATGATCGGCACCGCGCCGCAATTCCGCACGGCGTTGGCGCAGGCAGCCAAGGCCGCGCGCGGCCACAGCCATGTCTTGATCGAAGGCGAAACCGGCACCGGCAAGGAAATGCTGATGCGCGCCATGCACGGGGCATCCCCGCGCGCCAAAGACCCGCTGCGGACCATCAATCTTGCCAGCATTCCACCCGGATCAATCGAATCGGTATTGTTCGGACACGAGCCCGGTTCCTTTCCCGGCGCATTCGACCGCCAGATCGGCGCCTTCCAGCATTGCGACGGTGGCACTTTGGTGCTGGACGAGATCGACCGCCTTACCCCGGCACTGCAACAGCGATTGTGCGAAGCGCTGAACAGCGGGATCATCCGCCCGGTTGGCGCAAGCTATGGTTTCCGCGTCGATGTGCGCCTGTTGGTAACCAGCAATGTCGGGCTCGACCGGATGGTAGAGACTGGCCAGTTTGATGCAGAGCTTGCCGCAAAGCTTGGGATTACCCGGATCGTGCTGCCGCCGCTGCGCGATCGCACTGGCGACATCCCGGCGCTGACCCGCCATTTCCTTGCGCGGATCGGCGAACAGCCGGGGCTGCATCACCTGTCGGTATCCGACAGCGCGCTGGCGCTGCTGGCCGCCTATGATTGGCCGGGCAATGTCCGCCAATTGCAATCGGTGCTGTTCCGTGCGGCGGTCTATTGCGAAGGCAATTCGCTGGCCGCCGACAGTTTCCCGCAATTGTCCGAAATGCTGGGCGAACAGGGCAGCGTCACCACTGCCAGCGCACATGAAGGGGTGGGCATCATGCTATACACCCCCGATGGCAACCTGCGCCCGCTGGAAGAGATTGAAGCTGACGTGATCCGCCTTGCCATTGGCCATTATCGCGGGCGCATGACCGAAGTGGCGCGGCGGTTGGGGATCGGGCGTTCGACGCTGTATCGCAAACTTTCCGA
>JANQTR010000124.1:3007-16099 GCA_030731635.1 Erythrobacter sp.
CAAGATTTCGCCGGGCGCTCGGCGCTCGTCACCGGGGCGGCATCGGGGATCGGTGCAGCCAGCGCGCAGGCATTGGCAGCGCGCGGCGCGGCCAGGCTGTTTCTGGTCGATATTGATGGCGCGGGCCTGGATGCGCTTGATCTCTCGGCATTCCCCGGATGCGAGGTGCACCGCATCACCGGCAGCGTCGCGGATGAGGCGCTTTGGCAGGCGCTAGAGCCCCGCTTGACCGGTCTAGACCATGCCTTGGTCAATGCAGGTATCGGTTCGGGTGGCCCGATTGCATCGATTTCACTGGCTGAATGGCGCCGGGTGATGGCCGTCAATCTTGACGGCGCGTTTCTGACTTTGGCAAGTTCGCTGCGGGCGATGGCCAGCACCGGAGGCAGCGTAGTGGTGGTCGCATCGGTCACCGGGATCAAGCCGGTCGCTGGCATCGGCCCCTATGGTATCTCCAAAGCTGCGGTTGCTCATATGGCCCGGATTGCAGCCATGGAAAGCGCCAAAAATGGTATACGAGTCAATGCGATAGCCCCCGGCGGGGTGGACACTGCGATCTGGGAAGAAGGCCCGGATTTCGTAGCATCTGTCGCCGCGATTGGCCGTGAGGCGACGCTGAAGGCGATGGCAAAAACCACCCCCTTGCGCCGCTTTGCCACCTCCGAAGAAATGGCCGAGACCATCCTTTATCTGTTAAGCGATGCCGCCGCCAACATCACCGGGCACGTGATGGTGTCAGACGGCGGCTATACCCTTTGAATTTGCGGTGTATTTTCGCAGAGAATCAAGCTGGCCAGAAGTGTTTCACGTGAAACATATGCGGAACATCGTCATCTGAAATACTCTCGATGACGTCGTTGCGGCGGCCGCGATACTCCGCTTCAGAGCGGCGGAAGCTGGCTGAAATCGGTCAGGGCAGCATCGCGCAAACCCCGCCAGACGTTGCGTGCCTGCACCGTTTCGGCAACATCATGGACACGCAGCAGGTGGACGCCAGCCTCCATCCCCTTGACCGCCAGCGCGATCGACCCGGCGAGCCGCTGATCAGCGGGCTCCTCCGCCGATAGCGCGCCCACCATCCGCTTGCGGCTCACCCCCAGCAGGATCGGGCTGCCGAGCGCATGGAACAGCGGCAGGGCATTGATCAACGCCAGGTTCTCGCCAAGCGATTTGCCAAAGCCGATGCCGGGATCAAGGATGATGCGATCCTCCGCCACCCCTGCCGCCACCGCACGGGTGCGGGCGGATTTGAGGAAGTCGAACACCTCGGTAACCACATCATTATAGTCTGCGCCCGCGTGCAGATCTTCGCCAGCGCCCGGTGCGTGCATCAGGACAATCGGGCAACCGCTCTGCGCCGCAACTTCAATGCTGCGCGGGTCATAGCGCAGCGCCGACACGTCGTTCGCCATCTGCGCGCCTGCGGCCAGCGCCGCCGACAGCACCCCTGCGCGCCGGGTATCTATGCTGATCGCAGCGCCCATCGCCGCGCAGTATTCGACCGCGGGGACAACGCGGCGGATTTCCTCGTCCTCGAAGGTGGCAGCGGCGCCCGGACGGGTGCTTTCGCCGCCAATGTCGATAATCGCCGCGCCTGCTTCGAGCATGGCGGCAGCATGGGCGCGGCCTGCTTCGACAGCATCATGCTGCCCACCGTCAGAGAAGCTGTCTGGCGTAACGTTGAGGATGCCCATAATCTGCGGCTGATCGAGCCGGATTGTGCGCGCGCCAAGCGTCAGCGGGGGGTGGGATTTCCTGAGATTCGCCCACTGTAAGGCGGCATCCTGCGCAAGGGAGCCTGTAAGGCGTGCGAGAGCCCGCTCGACTCCCTCGCGGGTGCCGACAATCCGCTCGACCACCGCCCCGCCTTCACGCACCACCACAGCAAAATCGCGGGCATAGACCATGCTGCCGCCCAGCCGCACAGCATCGCCGTCTACGCCTTGCGGGCCGGAGACGAAGGTGAGCGGGTGGATATAGACAGACGTGGTCATACCGCGGTCTTGCTCGCCCTAGTCTTCGCTCGCCAGCAAGTAGAGCTGCCGCGCGGCGTCGATGGGCTGCACATCGCCGCCATTCTCGTAATGCCAGAACGCCCAGCCATTGCAGCTTGGCGCGCCCTGCAATTCCTTGCCCAGCCCATGGATCGATCCGGTCCTGCCCTCACATTCCAAGGAACCATCGGTGCGAACCGTGGCGATCCAGCGGCGTTTCTTGTCGAAAATCTGGCTGCCCGGCGGGATAAGCCCGCCTTCAACCACCACGCCAAACGCCACCTTGGGCGCAGTGCGCGCGGATTGCATCGTGGTAAGCGCGCTTTCATCAAGCGGCAGTTCCTTTTCGATGCGCTTCATCGCGACCTCGCGGTAGAAATCCTCGCGCTCGCAGCCAATCCATTCGCGCCCCAACCGCTTGGCGACCGCGCCGGTGGTGCCGGTGCCGAAGAACGGATCGAGCACCACGTCGCCTTTCTCGGTCGTCGCCAGCAGCACGCGATAAAGCAGCGCCTCGGGTTTTTGCGTCGGGTGGGCTTTCTTGCCGTTTTCCTTCAGCCGTTCGCCGCCCGCACAGATCGGCATGACCCAGTCTGACCGCATCTGAAGTTCATCATTCAACGTCTTCATCGCGCGGTAATTGAAGTGATAGCGCGACTTTTCGCCCATGCTCGCCCAGATCAGCGTTTCATGCGCGTTGGTGAAGCGTGTGCCCCTGAAATTGGGCATCGGATTGGTCTTGCGCCAGACGATATCATTGAGGATCCAGAAGCCCAGATCCTGCAAGATCGCGCCGACGCGGAAGATGTTGTGGTAACTGCCAATCACCCACAGCCCGCCATCGGGTTTCAGCACGCGGCGCGCCTCGGTCAGCCATTCGCGGGTGAAGGTATCATAGGTGCGGAAGCTGTCGAACTGGTCCCAATGGTCGGTCACCGCATCGACATGGCTGCCATCGGGCCGGTTGAGATCGCCGCCCAGCTGGAGGTTATAGGGCGGATCGGCAAAGACGAGATCGACGCTGTTGGTGGGCAGGCTGCGCATCGCTTCGATACAATCGCCTGCCAGGATCCGGCCCAAGGGCAAATCGCGCGGCAGATCGACCGCAGGCGCAATTTTCGGCGCTTTTACAGCGCTTTTTGCCTGTAACTTCGTCTTTTCTATCACACTCACTGGTTTTGCCCCGCTGAAACCTGCCTGCCACTTATCCACAGGCATGAGTCTTTGAAGAGTCCGCGTCAAGCGTCTAATTTTGCGCTGAATATGGTTAACGTGGCGTAAACTGCGCGGAACGAAGCAAGACCGGCACAAGATGTTGAGTCCCCTGCCGCTGCCGGGACTCGATATGCAGCGGTGTGGCACGGAGGACTCACCCCGCCCACCATTAACCGCGCAAAATTCCGATCACAGCAGGCTGGCTTGGGCCACCGGGGCAAAGCTGCGGCGGTGCAGCGGGGTTGGCCCATGCAGCCGCAGCGCCGCCATGTGTTCCGCCGTGCCATAGCCCTTGTTGCGCTCCCACCCGTAATGCGGGTGCGCGTTGGCAGCATCAACCATTATCCGGTCGCGCCATTCCTTGGCGATGATCGAGGCAGCGGAAATGGCCGGTTCGATCCCGTCACCACCCACGATCGCTCGCGCAGGCCAGCACCAGTCAGCACGGCGGCCCGCCGGGGTCATGTTGCCATCGATCAGCACTTCGCTCACCGGCGCGGCCAATGCTGCTGTCAGGCTGGCGACAGCGCGCGTCATCGCTTCCATTGTGGCAATGAAGATGTTGAGCCGGTCGATCTCCTCAGGCTCCACCACCGCCACCGCCCAGCCGCAGCTGCTCCGGATCGCGGTTTCCAGCTTTGCGCGGCGGGCGGGCGAAAGCCGCTTGGAATCATCGAGCCCCGCCGGTATCGAAGCCCCAAGCACCACCGCCGCAGCCACCACCGGCCCGGCGAGCGGCCCGCGACCGGCCTCGTCCACCCCGATGACACAGCCACCGCCTGCAACCGTGAAAGCATGAGGTAAACCCAGCATGATCCGTTCTTTCCTCCCGACCGTGGCACTCTCCCTGTCCGCCCTGCTGCTGGCAAGCTGCGGCGCTGAAAAACTTGGGGCCGAAACCGGGGAAACAGCCTCAGCAATGTCTGATGAGGCACCCTTCACCACCGCCGAAATCGCCACCTTTGAACAGCCGTGGGCCATCGCCTTTGCGCCGGGCACATCGGTGCTGTTCGTGACCGAGAAGGCGGGCACACTCAAGATGATGGATACCGAAACCGGCGATATCAGCACGCTGGCGGGCACTCCGAAAGTGGATTTTGGCGGTCAGGGCGGGCTTGGTGACATTGCGTTTCTTCCCTCCGAAGCGGGCGATCTGGTCGCCGGCCGCACGATCTACCTCAGCTGGGCAGAAGCAGGCGAAGGCGATACCAGAGGGGCCGTCGTCGGGCGCGGCACAATCACATGTGCGGACGGCTTTGCATGCGCTATCGAAGGCCTCAGCGTGATCTGGCGCCAGACACCCAAGGTCAGCGGTCGCGGGCATTATTCGCACCGCATCGCGATTTCGCCCGATGGCCAATATCTCTACATCGCCAGCGGCGAGCGTCAGAAAATGCAACCGGCGCAGGATACCACCAATACGCTTGGCACCATCGTGCGGCTCAACCTTGATGGCACGCCAGCGGCGGGCAATCCACTGGCCGACAAGGGCGGTGTTTCGCCGGAAATCTGGTCGTGGGGCCACCGCAACATTCTGGGAATGGATTGGGATGCTGAAGGCCGGCTGTGGGAGGTCGAACATGGTCCGGCAGGCGGGGACGAGCTCAACCTGGTCCAGCGCGCAGCCAATTATGGCTGGCCGATCCGTTCGAACGGCGAACATTACAATGGCGATCCGATCCCCGATCACACCGCCGATGATGGTTTTGCCCAACCTGCCTTAAGCTGGAATCCGGTGATCGCGCCGGGCGATATGCTGATCTACAACGGGACGATGTTCAAAGACTGGCAAGGCCGTGCGCTGATGGCGGGGCTTGCCAGTCAGGCCTTGGTCAATGTTGCGATCGAAGGCGACAGCGCGCGCGAAGTGGCCCGTTATGGCTTTGACGCGCGCCTGCGGGCGCTGGCGCAAGGCCCGGATGGCGCGCTGTGGATCGCCGAAGATGGCAAGGACGGGCGGCTGCTGAAGCTCACCACCAAGTGACGGCCGCGACTACTGCAACGCTGATACCGCTCGAAGCGGTCGATCCCGCCATGATAGAAGCGGTGCTCGACCGCGCGTTCGGCAATGACCGCCACGCCCGCACCGCCTATCGCATCCGCGCAGGGATGGACTGGTTGCCGGGCCTCAGCCTTGCCGCGCTCGACGAAGACGAGATGCTGGTCGGCACGATCCAGTGCTGGCCAATCGCGCTGCAAACCAAGGCGGGGCAAGTGCCGCTGGTGATGGTCGGCCCGGTCGCCGTCGTGCCTGAACGACAGGGCGAAGGCTTCGGCGTCGGCCTGATGAGCGCGATGATCACCGAGGACGCAAGACTTGCCGCAAACGGCGGGCGGGCGTTGCCGCAGGTGCTGATCGGCGATGCGGATTATTACGGACGCTGGGGCTTTTCCGCCGCACTGACCGGCGGCTGGCGCTGCCCCGGACCCTACGAACAGCACCGCTTGCTGGCCCGTGGGGCAGCGCTGGCGGCGATGCCTGCCGAAGGAATGCTGGGGCCTTGGGAGAGTTAGGGAGAGCTACCCCCTTCACCTTCGGCCCAGGTTCTGGCATCGCACATCACAACCCATGCCTTACGAACCGCCCCCCTACCTCGCCAGCCTGACGCTTTCGGAAATTGCCGAATTGGTGGCGCAGCGCAAACTGCCGCCGGTCGAAGGCTGGGCGCCGCAGGTTTCTGGCGACAGCGCAATGCGGATTGCCGCCGATGGCGCCTGGTATCACGAAGGCGGCCTGATCCGGCGTGAGGCGATGGTGCGCGCGTTTGCAGGCCTGCTGAACCGCGACGCCAGCGGCCAGCACTGGCTGGTTACCCCGTTCGAAAAGCTCACGATTGCAGTGGAAGACGCGGCCTTCATCGCGGTCGATTGCGTGCGTGCCGATGATGCGCTGGTGTTCCGTTTGAACACTGACGACATCGTTATCGCCGGGCCGGACCACCCCTTGCGCGCAGCGGGCGATGTGGAAAGGCCTGCGGTGTATCTCCATGTCCGACGCGGGTGCGAGGCGCGGCTGAACCGATCCACCTATGCCCAGCTTGCCGAAATCGCTCTGGCCGAAGGCGCAGAGGCAAACGGCTGGCAGGTGTCCAGCAAGGGCGCGACCTTCGCGCTGATGCCATGACCGCGCCGCCTGCCAGCATCTACGATCCGCTCGCCCGCGCCTTTGCCGAAGGCCACGCGCGCGACATTCCCGATCTGCTGAGCGATGCCGCTTTCGCCATGGATGGCCGCGCCACGCCTGCTGCCGTGTTGATCGCAATCACCGATGCAGCGCATGATCCGCAAGTAATCCTCACCCAGCGTCCACGCGCCATGCGCGACCATCCCGGTCAAGTTGCCTTCCCCGGCGGCAAGATCGATCCCGGCGAGGATCCGATAACCGCCGCATTGCGTGAGGCAGAGGAAGAGCTAGCCCTGCCGCGCGATGCGGTACGAGTGATCGGTACCAGCGATGTCTACCACACCGGTACCGGCTTTCTGGTGACCCCGGTGGTGGGCGTGGTGCCGCCGGGGCTCACCCTCACTCCCAATCCGGCCGAGGTTGAAGCATGGTTCGAAGCACCGCTTGGCATGCTGCTCGATCCGGCCAGCTGGTCGAGCAACGCTGTGTTCTGGCGCGGGGCCAACCGGCACTATCTTGAACTTGATTGGCAGGGGTTCCGGATCTGGGGCGTGACCGCGGCGATCATCGCCAACCTGTCGCGCCGGATCGCGCTGGAGGGGCTACGCGATGCTGCGTGATCTGTCCGGCGCAGATTGGTCGCACCGTGCCGGGCTGGCCACGCTCACCGCTGCGCTGGGGGCGGAAAATATCCGCTGGGTCGGCGGCGCCGTGCGCGACGGGCTGCTTGGGGTGAGCGCTCACGATGTTGACTGCGCCACCACGCTGATGCCCGAAGCCGTGATTGCAGGCTGCGCCAAGGCAGGCATCCGCACCGTGCCGACCGGGATCGAACACGGCACGGTGACCGCGATCCTGAAAGATGGCCCAGTCGAAGTCACCACCTTGCGCCGCGATGTCGCCACCGACGGGCGGCGCGCAACCATCGCCTTTGCTTCCGATTGGGCAGAGGATGCCGCCCGGCGCGATTTCACCATCAACGCTCTGTACGCCCATCCCGAAACGCTGGAGATTGCGGATTATTTCGGCGGGCTGGATGATCTTGCCGCACGCCGCGTGCGGTTCATTGGTGACCCCCGCGCCCGGATCGCCGAGGATCACTTGCGCATCCTGCGCTATTTCCGCTTTCAATCGCGGTTCGGGGCAGATTTGGATGCCGACGCTGAGGAAGCCTGCGCCGACCTTGCACATACGCTCAAGGGTCTCAGCCGCGAACGGATCGCGACAGAGTTGCTGGCATTGCTGGCATTGCCCGATCCGCATGAGACGGTTGATCGCATGCGGACACGCGGCGTGCTGGGGGTCATCCTGCCTGAAGCGTGCAAGGCGCAAATTGCCGCGCTCGCCCGCCTGATCGCGGCAGAGGAAAGCCAAGGTTTCGCAGCCGATCCGGTCAGGCGGCTGGCTGCCTTGCTGCCACCTTCACCCGATGTGGCGGAGACGGTCGCGGCGCGTTTGCGGCTGTCCAAGGCGCAGCGCTCCCGTCTGGTGTCCGCCGCCGAGCGCAATGCCAGCGATTGCGATGATCTTCACGCCCTCGCCTATCGGTTAACGCCGCCGCTTGCGATCGACCGGCTGCTGCTGCTCGGCGGCGACGCGCGCGCGCTGGCGGATTGGGCCGTGCCTGTTTTCCCCTTGAAAGGCGGCGCGATTGTCGCACGCGGCATAACCGTAGGCCCGGCGGTCGCGCGCGTCTTGCAGGCGGTTGAGGGGCGCTGGGTGGCCGAAGGATTCCCCGATCCCGCCCGCATCGAAATGCTTCTGACCGAAGAATTGGCCAAGATCGCGCCCTGACCCACTGGTACCACGGGATGAATCGGGCAAAGCGGGACGAACCGAGCCTTGGGGGCGATAGGCTGCTGATCAAGCGGTTGTCTCGATCCTCTGGCTCAGGCTAGCCTTGCGACGCGGGTTCAGGCGCGCCCGATTGCGGCGCACTCAAATCACTCCGGCCACACGCTCCGGCCTCTCATTGCGACATAATTCAGTCGCAGATTTCCGCACACCCCGTTGATCTTGCCGTCCCTTCGGTGAGGTCTGATCCTGTGTAATAAGGGAGAACATTGATGAAATCCGTTAAGCTGGCGCTGCTTGCCGCCGCGATTGTCGCAACTCCGACAGCAGCGTTTGCCCAGGATGTGGGCGAAACCATCTTCGGCAATGATGGCAACCCTATCGGCACAGTTGATAAGGTCTTCCCGCCCGACGAAAGTCAGGGAATTGAGAAAATTGTCGTGATCAACACCGGCAAGCACAAAGCACCGGTGCCCGCCAATCTTCTGTACAAGGCCGAGGCCGGTCAAACCGTCAACGCCACGAAGGCGCAGGTTGAGGCGATGATGGACCAACAGGTGGCCGAGGCTGCTGCCAAGCTTGATGCGGCGCTGGTCGTCAATGCGGCCGTGCTATCGGTCAACGGCAATCCGGCTGGCACCTTGACGAGCATCGACACGGTCAAGGATGCCTTCATCCTTGAAAGTCCGCAGGGTTCGGTTCTGCTCAAGAAAGAGCATTTCACGATGAGCCCAGAGGGCCAGTTGATGACCCTGTACACACGCGATCAGATCGCCACCACTGCAACAGCCGCCTCGGCCGCAGGCGGCGCGCAGTAAGCCTGTCACGCATAAGGTTCGCAATCGGGCCGCGGATGCTGCGATAGCATCCGCGGCCCTTTTCGCTGGTCAATCGAAGCGATTATCCTTGGGGAAACCCTGCGGCGGCATCCGCCCCGCCGCCCCGCGCGCGACCTTCCACATGCGGATTTCGGTTTCGGTGCGGGTGCGTTCACCCGATCCGCCCATTTGCCAGCTCAGCCCGTCAGCCAGCACAAAGGTGGTCGCATCGGCCATCCCGCCGTCACGATAGCGCTGCAATTGCACGCCTTGCCCGCGCGTCATCACCGGTAGTTCTTCCAGGTTGAACACCACCAGCTTGCGGTTATCGCCGACGCAGGCGACGTGATCGTGATTATCGGGGATCGGGCGGATCACCGCCAGCCGCGCGCCGTCTTTCAGGTTCACCACCTGCCGCCCCTTGCGGGTCTCGGCCAGCAGCTCGTCCATCGCAGCGACAAAGCCCTTGCCGTGGCTTGAGGCCAGCAACAGCCGCGCGCCGGGACGGTGCACCATCATCGCAGAAACGCTCGCTTCGCTTTCCAGTTCGATCATGGTGCGGACCGGCTCACCAAATCCGCGCGCGCCGGGCAGCTTGTCGCAGCCGAGCGTGAAGAACCGCCCATCAGATGCGGCCAGCAACAGCTTGTCGGTGGTCTGCGCGTGGAGGATGAAGGCTAGGCTGTCGCCTTCCTTGTATTTGAATTCCTGATCCAGCGGGACGTGGCCGCTGGCCGCCCTGATCCAGCCCTTCTGGCTCAGGATCACCGTCACCGGCGCCTTCTCGATCATCGCGTCCATGCTGAATTCAACCGTCGGCGCAGCTTCGGCAATCAAGGTGCGGCGGCGGCCAAGCACGGTATCCTCGGCATAGTCCTTGCGCAGCGCCTTCAGATCGCGCTTCAACCGGGTGCGCTGTTTGGCCGGGCTTTCGAGCAGGGCGTTCAGTTCCGCTTCCTCTGCCAGCAGCGCGTCCTGCTCCTTGCGCAGCTCCATTTCTTCGAGCTTGCGAAGCGACCGCAGCCGCATGTTGAGGATCGCTTCGGCCTGCCGGTCGGTCAGTTCAAATTCGTCCATCATCAACGGCTTGGGCTCATCCTCGGTGCGGATGATTTCGATCACCCGGTCGAGGTTAAGGAAGGCGATGATGTAACCGCGCACCAATTCCAGCCGCGATGCGATCTTGTCGAGCCGGTGCTGCGCGCGGCGTTGCAGGATGTCGATCTGCGCGCGCGTCCAGCTTTCCAGCAGTTCCTTCAGCCCCATCACCATCGGCGCGCGCCCGAAACCCGGCTGGGTATCAAGCACGTTGAGATTGAGGCTGAACCGCGTTTCCAGATCGGTCAGCTTGAACAGGCTTTCCTTGAGCAGTTCAGGATCGACATTGCGGCTTTTCGGGGTGAGCACGATGCGGATCGCGGTATCGCTTTCATCGCGCACATCTTCCAAAATCGGCAGTTTCCGGTCACCAATCAGCGCGGCGATCTGTTCAATCAGCTTGCCCTTGGGCACCTGATAGGGAATTTCCGAAATCACCAGCTGCCACTGTCCGCTGCCCAGCCGTTCGATCCCGGCGGCGATATCATCGGCGTCCTTGGCCTCGGGCGCTTGGAACCGGCCCCGCAGCCGGAACGCGCCGCGCCCCGTGCGATAGGCCTCTGCGATACTGGCCGCGCTATCGACCACTTGCCCACCGGTGGCAAAGTCCGGGCCGTGGAACAGCTGCATCAGCCTTTCGTGTTCCACGTGGGGATTGTCGATCAGTTCAAGCGTCGCGTCGATGATCTCGGCGACATTGTGGCTGGGAATGCTGGTTGCCATGCCAACCGCGATCCCGCTTGACCCATTGGCGAGCAGGTTCGGGAACAGGCCGGGGAAAATCTCCGGCTCGATTTCCTCACCATTGTAAGTCGGGATGAAATCGACCGTTCCTTCATCCAGCCCCGCCATCAGCGCAATCGCGGTCTTGGTCAGGCGCGCTTCGGTGTAACGGTAAGCGGCGGCGTTATCGCCATCGACATTGCCGAAGTTGCCTTGCCCTTCAACCAGCGGATAACGCAGCGCAAAATCCTGCGCCAGCCGCACCATCGCGTCATAGACGGAAGCATCGCCATGCGGGTGATATTTACCGATGACATCGCCCACCACGCGGGCCGATTTCTTGAAGGCGTTTGACGGTTCAAGCTTAAGCTGCCGCATCGCCCACAACAGGCGGCGGTGCACCGGCTTCAACCCATCGCGCAGATCGGGCAGGCTGCGCGCGGTAATCGTCGACAGCGCATAGACCAGATAACGTTCGGACAGCGCCGCATCGAACGGCGCATCGACGATCGCATCAAAACTGTCGTCTGGCGGGGTGGTGACAGGATCGGACATTGCGCCCGTCTAGCAACCCGGCGGCAGTGCGGGGAGAGGGATTTCCACAGGGAAAAGTACCCTGCCGCATGTGCCAGTCGCTTTGACCGCTTCCGGGGAACGGGCGGGTCGCCTTGCCCATTGCAATGACAACAGGGCCAAAACGGAGATACCAATATGCAACGCATCCTCATCATCGCGACCGACGGTTTTGAACAGTCAGAATTGATGAAGCCCAGGCAAATGCTGGAAAAGGCTGGGGCACAAATCACCATCGCCAGCCTCAAACTCGGTGAGATCAAAGGCTGGGATCAGAAAGATTGGGGCGAAAGCGTCACGGTTGATATCACTATCGATCAGGTCAAGGTTGCCGATTACGATGCGCTGCTGCTGCCGGGCGGCCAGATGAACCCCGATATTCTGCGGATGAACGCAGGCGTCATTGCCGTAGTGAAGGCGTTCGGCGAAGCGCGCAAACCGATTGCGGCGATTTGCCATGCACCGTGGTTGCTGGCCGAAGCGAACATGCTGAAGGGCCGCACCGTGACTGGCTGGCCATCAATCCGCACCGATCTCGTCAATGCCGGGGCCGAGGTGGTGGACCGCGATGTCGTGATTGATGGCAACCTGATCACCAGCCGCAAACCCGATGATATCCCTGCCTTTGTCGATGCGCTGATGGCGGCGCTCAATATGGAAATGGCAGTCTAGACCGCGCGGCGGTTCACATCCGCCTGAGATCATTGCTTTCTGCGGGGATCGAGACGGTTAGCCCGTCCATCTCCGCCGTCAGCTCGATCTGGCATGACAGCCGCGATGTCCGCCGAGCGCCGGCCGCGAAATCGAGCATGTCTTCCTCCTCATCGGCGGCGGGCGGCAGGCGGTCGAACCATTCGGCGGCGACGATGACGTGGCAGGTCGAACACGCCATTTGCCCCTCGCAGGTGCCTTCCAACGGCAGGCCTGCCGCTTGTCCTGCGCGCAGGAGATTGTCCCCCACCGCACACGGAGTCACCACGGGTTTGCCGTAGGGGTCGATGAAGGTGACGGTAATGCTCACAGGCCCTGCTCCTTGGCGGCGGACAGAATCGCGGCGGCGGCGGTTTCAATGTCTTCGGGCCGTGTATAACGCCCAAATCCAAGGCGAATAGACGACTTTGCTTGGGCATCGGTCAATCCGATGGCTTTGAGCACATGGCTGGGTCGGCCTGATCCGCTGGCGCAGGCGCTCCCGGCGGAGAACATGATGGTGCGGCAATCGTGCATCAACCGGGCGACGTCGAGGCCATCCCGGCGGACGTTGAGGTTGCCGTGCCAGCGATCATCGGCGCTGCCATTCAGCGTCCACCCGGCGAAGGCTTCACGGGCGATGTTCCACAAATGTTTCACGTGAAACATGTCATCCACCATCCGCTCCTGCGCCACCTGTGCCGCCGTCCCAAACCCTGCGCAAAGGGCAGGCGACAGGGTGCCTGAACGCAGGCTAGCCTCCTGTCCGCCGCCCCAAAGCAGGGGCTGCGGCGCGCTGGCATCCGGCCCGATCCACAAAGCGCCGATGCCCTTGGGGCCGTGCACCTTGTGGGCCGAGATGGCGATGTAATCGGCAGCGACCTCTACCGGCACTCTGCCATAGGCCTGGACGGCATCTACCAGCACCCTGGCCCCCACCTGGCGTGCGCAAGCGACCACCGGGGCGAGCGGGTTGCGCACGCCGATTTCATTATTGATCGCCATCACCGTGATCAGCCCGGTTTGCGGCGTAATCGCGGCTTGCAAGGCGTCCAGATCAGCG
>JANQTR010000125.1 GCA_030731635.1 Erythrobacter sp.
GCATTATGGTGTGCAGCTTGGCCGTCCGCTGTGGGGCCATGCATCGGACAAGGGCAATAACCGTACGCGGTGGATCATCGGCGGGGTAGTGGTGCTGGCTTCGGGCGGACTGCTGGCGACGCAGGCCACCATTTTGATGGGGTCTTCTTTTGCGCTGGGTTTCGCGCTCGCGGTGTTCGCCTACACATTGATTGGCGCGGGCGTTGGCGCGGGCGGGACTTCGGCGCTGGCGCTGCTTGCGTCGGGCGTTGCGCCGCAACGGCGCGCAGCGGCAGCGGCGGTGACATGGATCATGATGGTCGCGGGTATCGTGGCATCGGCCATAACCGTTGGCGCGCTGATTGATCCGTTTTCGTTTGAGCGGCTGATGATGGTTGCAGGTGTGCTGGCGCTGGTGATGGTGACGCTCACGGTTCTGGCGACTTTCCGGTTGGAGCGGCAGGCGGGCCAGTTTGGTCACGCAACCAAGGATGGCGCCGCGCCCGATTTCCGAGCTGCCCTCTCTGAAATCTGGAACGAGCCTGCCGCGCGGCGTTTCACGGTATTCATTTTCGTTTCGATGATCGCGTTCAGCATGCAGGATCTGATCCTCGAACCCTTTGCCGGTTTGATCTTTGGCATGACGCCGGGCGAATCGACGCAATTGGGCGGGCAGCATCAAAGCGGCATTCTACTCGGCATGATCATCACCGGAATCGGCGGCAGCGCTTTCAGTGGCAAGCGGCCCGACGGGTTGCGGGTGTGGGTGGTGAGCGGGTGCCTGATGTCGGCGCTGGCACTGGCTGCGCTGGGGCTGGCGGCGGCGGCCGGGCCGGGTTGGCCGCTAGGGATCAATGTCTTTGTGCTGGGGCTGGGCAACGGCGTGTTCGCGGTTGCGGCCATCGGCGCGATGATGGGCCTGGCGGGTGCGGGGGAAAAAACCCGCGAAGGCGTGCGCATGGGCGTGTGGGGCGCGTCGCAAGCCATCGCTTTTGGCCTTGGCGGGTTGACCGGTGCGGTCGGCGTAGATCTGGCGCGGCGCGCGATGGGCGATGATGGCAGCGCCTTTCAATTGGTTTTCACAATTGAGGCAGCGGCATTTTTGCTGGCTGCCATCCTCGCCATCAGGGCGACAGGCGGTGCGGCGGTACGAGCCAGCATGGCAAGACAAGATAGGGAGATGTTCGCATGAACGAGGCAATCTACGACGCAGTCATCATTGGTGGCGGCCCATCTGGCTCTACCGCAGCGACCGATCTGGCGCTGGCGGGCCATTCTGTCCTGCTGATCGAACGCGGCGGGCGGATCAAGCCGTGCGGCGGCGCGATCCCGCCGCGGCTGCTGGCCGATTTCGACATTCCCCAAAGCCTGCTGGTCGCCAAGGCGCGCTCTGCGCGGATGATCGCGCCATCGGGCCGGGCGGTCGATATGCCGGTGGGCGAGATCGGCTATGTCGGCATGGTTGACCGCGAAGAATTTGACGAAGCCTTGCGTGAACGCGCGCGCCATTCGGGGGCCGAGCGGATGACCGCGACCTTCGAAAAGATTGAACGTGATGATCAGGCGCACCCGATCGTGACCTTTCGCCGCACCCGCGGCGGACCGATTGAAAGCGTGCGCGCGCGGGTGGTGATCGGCGCGGATGGCGCCCGTTCCGCCGTGGCCAAGCAATGCCTGCCCGGCGCCGAACGCGTGCCTTGCGTGTTTGCCTATCACGAGATCATCAAAGCGCCGCCGCGCAACACCGACCAGTTCGATGCCGCGCGCTGCGATGTGTTCTATCAGGGCCGTCTTTCGCCCGATTTCTACGCCTGGGTATTCCCGCATGGCGACACTGCAAGCATCGGGGTAGGCAGCGCCAACAAGGGATTCTCTCTTCGCGGCGCGATTGCGACGATGCGCGATGATCTGGGGCTTGATCGCTGCGAGACTTTGCGGCGTGAAGGCGCGCCAATTCCGCTCAAGCCGCTCAAACGCTGGGACAATGGCGCAGACGTCATCGTTGCCGGCGACGCCGCCGGGGTGGTTGCGCCGGCATCGGGTGAGGGGATCTATTACGCGATGGTCGGCGGGCGCTATGTCGCTGATGCGGCCGCCGCTTTCCTGAAGACTGGTGAGGCCAAGCATCTGCGCTCTGCGCGCAAGGCCTTCATGAAGGAACACGGCAAGGTGTTCTGGGTGCTGGGGATGATGCAGTATTTCTGGTATTCATCCGACAAGCGGCGCGAACGGTTCGTGACGATGTGCGATGACAAGGATGTGCAGGAACTGACCTGGCAGGCCTACATGCACAAGAAACTGGTGCGCGCCAAACCGATGGCGCACGTCAAGATCTTCTTCAAGGATACCGCGCATCTGCTGGGTTTGCGGGCAGCAACGCGCTAACGCACGCTCGCAGGGCATTGCAGGTTGCGGGCCTCGCCCTTACACCTGCCTGCCATGAACAGAATTATGATTATTCCGGTGACCATCGCTACGGCGATGGCGCTGTGCGTGGCGGCGCTTGGCGCGACGATTACCGATCTTGGGCCGTGGTATCAGGCGCTGGCCAAGCCAGACTGGAACCCGCCCGACGTGCTGTTCCCAATCGGCTGGACGATCATCTATGCGCTGATCACCATCGCCGGGATCACCGCTTGGCGCGCGGCGCCGACGGCTGCCAAGGCAGAATGGGTGATCGTCCTGTTCGCGCTGAACGGGTTCCTCAATATCACCTGGAGCCTGATCTTCTTCCGGCTGCAACGTCCGGATTGGGCTTTTTTTGAGCTGACGCTGCTGTGGCTCTCGATCGCGGTGCTGATCATCTATTGCGGCCGGTTTTCGCGCGCCGCCGGATTGTTGCTGTTGCCCTACATCGTCTGGGTAAGCTTTGCCGGCGCGCTCAACTGGGCGGTGGTGCAGCTTAACGCGCCGTTCGGTTGAGGCCGGAGCGGCCAAGAGTGAGCGCGCGGGCATGATGGTGTGGCTGTTTGCCTCGGGCCATGCGGCTGACCTGATCCTGGGCGTATTGCTGATCGAGGGCGCATGGCTGCGGCTGGCACGCGGGTGGGGCTGGGGCGCGATCCTTGGCCTGCTTGGCCCGGCGGCACTGATCGTGTTGGGGTTGAGGGCGGCGCTGACCGGGGCGGATTGGTGGTGGATCGCGCTGCCGCTTGGCCTGTCCTTGCCGCTGCACCTGATGGACTTGCGCGCCCGGCTGGCAGCCCGGCGCTAATCCAAAGCCCCAAACGAAAACCCGGCCGGGCCATAGGGCCGAGCCGGGTTTCGTGTATTCCGTATTGGAAAGCAGCCGGGCCATCACAGCCCGGCCCTTCATTATCGGACCGTTACTTTTGGCCCGAAGCGCCTGCAACAGCGCCGCTGACGTCGTAGTTGACGGTTTCCGGAGCGTAGTAGTGCTCCTGCGCCCACAGGTACCAGTTATCAACCACAGTGCCGGTCAGCAGGATGCCGATCCCGCCGGTCAGCGTGACCAGAACCGCAAACCACCAAGCCCAGCGGTGGATCGATTCAAACGTGGCATTGAAGCCCATCACCCAGCGCCAGAACAAGGCGCCGCGTTCGGCCGCGGTGCCGCGATCGGTGATCTGTTCGATCTCGCGCTCACCGCCGTAGCGGCCCAGTGCCAGGATCGTCGCCCCGTGCATCGCGAACAGAACGGCCGACCCGTAAAGGAAGACAATCGAGAGCGCGTGGAACGGATTGTAGAACAGGTTGCCGTAGACCAGCGAGAAATTGTTGGTCCAGTCAAGGTGGCTGAAGATGCCATAAGGCACCGCCTGCGACCAATCACCCAGCAGCATCGGACGGATAAAGCCCAGCACCAGGAACAGCCAGATCGCCGAGGCAAAGGCCCAGGGAATATGCATCCCCATGCCCAGCGCCTTGGCCCGCATATAGG
>JANQTR010000126.1 GCA_030731635.1 Erythrobacter sp.
CCCGGCAGGGCATTGCGCGGATCGCGCTGACCTTTAACCCGGGGCTTCGTCCCGGTGGCTTTGCCACCGCGCGCATCAACAGCGGCAGCTTTACCGCCACCGTGCTGCCCGAAAGCGCTGTGTTGGCCGATGACGAGGGCAGCTTTGTCTTCATCGTGGACAAGGACAACAAGGCGGTTCGCCGCGCGGTGAAAACCGGCGCGGTAACCAAAGACGGGATCGCGATCACCGGCGGCCTATCGGGTACCGAATCCGTCGTGCTGCGCGCAGGCGGGTTCCTCAACCCGGGCGAATCGGTCAATCCCCAGCCGCTCAAACAGCCGACCAAGAAGTAGACAGGCATCCCCGCACGGCCCGACTTCGTAGCTCGGGGGCCGCGTAGTTCAGGGGCCAGACGCAAGACCAGAGAAACACAGGCAGGAATATCATGGCTTTACGCGACATCTCGGCCTGGTCGATCCGCAATCCGGTGATCCCCTTGGTGTTCTTCACCGGGCTGCTGTTTGCCGGGATCGTCAGTTTCCTGCGGATGGACGTGACCAACAATCCGGATGTCGATTTCCCTGCGGTTAGCGTCAACATCGCGCAGCCCGGCGCTTCGCCGACGGAGATCGAAAATCAGATCACCCAGCGGATCGAAAGCGCATTACGCTCGATCAACGGTGTCAATACGATCCAGTCGACCGCGCGTGAGGGCAGTTCGAACACCTTTGTCGAATTTGAAATCGGCACCAATCTGATCGAGGCGGTCAACGAGGTCGAAACCGCGGTTAACGAGGTGCGCGGGTCCTTGCCCGACGGGATCCTTGAGCCCCGGATCGGCAAAGTCAACGTGGTGGGCGAACCGATCGGCTATGTCGCGGTCGAAGCCAACGACATGACAATCGAACAATTGAGCTGGTTCATCGACGACACCATCGCCAAGCGCCTGCTCAAGATCGAAGGCATGGCCGAAGTGAACCGCTTTGGCGGGGTCGACCGCGAGATCGAAGTGATCCTTGATCCGGCGCGGATGCAGTCGCTCGGCGTCACAGCCTCGCAGATCAACGCGGTGCTGCGCCAGACCAATATTGATGCGGCGGGCGGCCTGGCCGAGATTGGCGGAACCCGCCAGTCGTTGCGCGTGCTCGGCAATTCGGACAGCGCCTTTGCCCTGTCGCAATCGCAGATCCAGCTGGGCGGCGGGCGCACGGTGCGGCTTGCCGATGTCGCCACGGTGCGGGACGGATATTCCGAACGCACCTCGATCAGCGAAGTGGGCGGCAAGGAAGTCGTCAACTTCGCCATGAGCCGCGCGCGCGGATCATCTGACCTTGCGGTCTATGATGCCGCCGTCGCGGAAATGGCAAATATCGAAGCTGAAAACGAAGGCGTGAAGTTCATCAAGCTCGCGACCAGCACGACCTACACCCGCGGCCAGTACAAATCGTCAATGTGGGCGCTGGTCGAAGGCGCCGTTCTGGCCGTGGTCGTGGTGTTCGTGTTCCTGCGTGATTGGCGCGCGACCTTCATCAGCGCGGTTGCAATCCCGCTTTCGGCGATCCCGACCTTCTGGTTCATGGATCTGCTTGGCTTCAACCTCAACTTCCTCTCGCTTCTCGCGCTGGCGCTGGTAGCGGGTGTGCTGGTCGACGATGCTATTGTGGAGATCGAGAATATCGTCAGACACATGCGGATGGGCAAAACCGCCTATCAGGCCAGCATCGATGCCGCGGATGAAATCGGTCTGCCGGTGGTGGCCACCAGTTTCTGCATTGTCGCGGTGTTCCTGCCGGTGGGCCTGATGCCGGGCGTATCGGGGCAGTTCTTCCAGAACTTCGGCATCACTGTGGTGATCGCGGTGCTGATGTCGCTGGCTGTGGCGCGCATGATCACACCGCTGATGGCTGCCTATTTCCTCCAGTCCAAGGGCGTCGCCGAACATGGCGAAGGCCCGATGGTGCAGGCCTATATGCGGGTGCTGGCCTGGACGCTTGATAAGGGCGAGGTTGTCGCGCGCCGCGTGGGGATCGAAGGGCCGCGCAGCCGGGGGCTGTATGCGGTCTTGCTTCTGCTGACGGTTTTGGCACTGCTGACCGTCCCTCTCATCACCATGTTCGAACTCTTCAGTGGCTCCTTCTCCGCGATCATCGCTGAACAGCTCGGTGCAGCACCGCTGTGGAAGGGCCTGATCGGGCTCGACGTGCACAAGCAGATAGCGACTGCCGTCTCCAGCGATTCCAGCACCCTTGCGCACAGGCTGGTGGCGAAGCTTTTTGAAATCGTGATCGTGCTGCTGGTATCGGGCCTGTCGTTCCTGGCCGGGCTGCTGGCGTTCCGCGCAATCGAACTGCCTGCGGGCGGATCGGGCAGGTTTGCGCAAGGTACGCGCTATCTGACCGCGCGGTTCTACGATCACCGCATCTGGATGCTCGGTGTCGGCTGGTTCTCGTTCCTGATTACGATCGTGCTGTTTGGCCAGGCCCCGGCGCAGTTCCAGCCCAACATTGATGATGAAAACAGCCGGGTCGAAATCGAAATGGTGCCCGGCACCACGCTCGCCGATACCAAGCGGATCGTTAACGGCGTGGCTGCACGGCTGCGGCAGGAGCCTGAGGTTGAACGCCTGCTCGAACGCATCCGGCAGGGCGATACCTCGTCAATCTTCGTCAAGTTGAAGGAAGACCGGGCGCGCAGCTCGATCGATTTTGAACGCGAACTGGCGCCGGAACTGGCCAAGATTCCCGATGCCCGTGTGCGGTTCCAGTCGCAACGCGGCGGGTTTGGCTCGGGCCGCGACATGACCATTCTGCTGGCCGGCTCCGATCCGGTGCTGCTCGAACAGACCGCGACCCGTTTGGTCGAGGAGATGAAGGGGCTGAACACGCTGGTCGCCCCGCGCATCAGCGCCGATCTCAACCGTCCGGAAATCATCATTACCCCGCGCGACAAGATCGCCGCTGAACTCGGCGTCACCACGGCCGCGCTGTCGCAGACGATCCGGATCGCGACGCTGGGCGAGATCGAGCAGAATGCTGCGCGTTTCTCGCTGTCTGATCGCCAGATTCCGATCAAGGTGCGCCTGTCAGAGGAAGCCCGCACCGATTTCCGCACGATTGAAAACCTGCCCGTGCCCACCGCCAATGGCGGATCGGTGCCATTGAGCCGGGTGGCGGAAATCAGCTTTGGCTCCGGCCCGACCGCGATTCAGCGTTACAACCAGAACCGCCGCGTGCTGGTGGGCGCTGATCTGGCGGCCAACGTGCTCAAGGGCGATGCCCAGACCCAGATTGATGCCTTGCCGGTGCTGCAAAACCTGCCCGTCGGCGTGATCCGCGATGTCGTGGGCGAGGATGAGTGGCAGGCTGAACTGATCCAGAACCTGATTATTGCGATCATTTCCGGCGTGCTGCTGGTGTTTGCGGTGCTGGTGCTGCTGTACAAGCGGTTGATGAGCCCGCTGGTCAACATGACCTCGTTGGCGCTGGCGCCGCTGGGCGGCATCTTCCTGATCTGGCTGCTGGGCATGCCGCAGTCCATGCCGGTCTATATCGGCGTCTTGCTGCTGCTCGGCATCGTGTCGAAGAACTCGATCCTGCTGATCGATTTTGCGATTGAGGAAATGAACAAGGGCGTGCCCCAGCTCGAAGCGATCATGGATGCCGGCCACAAGCGTGCGCAGCCGATCGTGATGACCACTGTGGCGATGACTGCGGGGATGATCCCGGTGGCGCTGTCGCTTTCGGGCGACGGTGCGTGGCGTCAGCCGATGGGGATTGTGGTGATCGGCGGGCTGGTGCTGTCGACCTTGCTGACACTGCTGATCGTGCCTGCGGGTTTCAGTCTGGCGGACGGGTTTGAAAAGCGCGTCGGCCCGACCCTTCGGAGCAAATTGCTGA
>JANQTR010000127.1 GCA_030731635.1 Erythrobacter sp.
GGCCCCGCGGCTTTCGGCGGCGGTCGCCAATGGGCGGCTTTTGGGGGTGATCGGATTGGCCCTGTTGGGCCTGCTGGCGGCTGGCGGGGTGGTGTGGCAACGGCGCCGTTTGGCGCGGGCGGCGGCCCATGTTGACAAACAGACCGCGGTTCTGCGCGAACAATTGCAACAGGCCAACCGCTTGGCAACGCTGGGCCAGATCACCGCCGGGCTGGGCCACGAAATTCGCCAACCGCTCTCTGCGATGCAGGTCTATGCCGAAAGCGGGGAACGGCTTATCCGAGCCGATCGTCTTGCCGAGGCTGCGGGGAATTTCAGCAAGATCGCCGGATTGGCGGCAAGGATCGGCGAAATCACCGCCGAACAGCTGCAATTCAGCCGTCGCACAGTGGGAGAACCGCAGCCCATCACGCTGGCTGAGGTGATCAACGGGTCGCTGCTGCTGCTGCGCGATCAGATCCGCCAGTCGGGCGTGTCCCTGTCGCTGCCCGGCCCCGATACCGCCAACGCAGCCGTGCGTGCGCCGCAGGTGCAATTGGAACAGGTGTTGGTCAATCTGCTCCAGAACGCGCTGCAAGCCGCGCCCGCCGGATTGGATGGGCGCATTGCGATCACCGTGGTTAGCGATGCAGGGCCAGTGCTACGACTGAGTGTTACCGATAACGGCCCGGGCGTGCCGCCTGCAATGCGCGACGTCCTGTTCCAGCCATTCGTCACCAACAAGCCCGAGGGGATTGGCCTTGGCCTAGCGATTGCGCGCGACATCATGCGCCAATTGGGCGGCGATCTAGTCCACACAGAGATGGCGCAGGGATCGCGCTTTACGATGATCATGCCCGGCTTATGAACCCCTTTGCTCCCACTGCCTCGGAACCGCAGACCATACAGGTGGCGCTGGTCGAAGATGACACTTCGCTGCGCGATGCCACCTTGCAGGCGCTTGGCCTTGAAGGGGCAGAGGTAATCCCCTTCGCCGATGCCCGCGCTGCGCTAGGCTGGCTGACGGCGGATTTTCCCGGTGTGGTGGTCAGCGATGTGCGGATGCCGGGCATCGACGGGATTGCATTCTTTGCGCGGCTGCGCGCGATCGATCCTGATCTGCCGGTAATTCTTACTACTGGGCACGGCGATATCGCTATGGCGTTCGAAGCGATGAAGAACTGGGCGGCTGATTTCCTGACCAAACCCTATTCATCTGCCAGTCTGATCCGGGCGGTACGGGTGGCGGCTGCGCGGCGCACGCTGGCGCTGGAAAACCGCCGCTTGCGCGACGCCGCCGGGCGCAGTGCGGGGGCCGCTATCCCCGGAACATCGCCCGCCGCGATGCGGCTGCGATCGGTAATCGAAGGCGTTGCGCCATCGGAAATCGATGTGGTGCTGACCGGCCCGGCGGGCACTGGCAAAAGCCACGCCGCGCAGTTGATCCACGATCTCAGCCCGCGCAGCGCGCGCCGATTCGTGTGTGTCGATGCCGGAGTGCTGGCACATGGAGATGCCGAATTGCTGCTGTTCGGGCGCGATCCCGGCGCGGGTCTGGGGAACGCTGGCCTGTCGCGCACAGGACTGGTTGAACGCGCCAACGGCGGAACACTGTTCCTCGACGAGATCGAGACCGCCGACGCAACCTTGTCGGCCCGGCTGCTGTCGCTGGTGGAAAAGCGCCAGGTGCTGCCGATTGGCGCAGACCGGGCGCGGCGGTTGAACCTGCGGATCATCATCGCCCGGCTCACCGATGACAGCGCGCCGGGCAGCGCCTCGTCGCCCGATCCCCACTGGCACAGGCTTGGTGCAGTCCAGGTAACCTTGCCTGCCCTGAGCGACCGGCGCGAGGATATTCCCGAGATTTTCCGCCTCTTCGTCATTCGCCATGCGCGCGAACTCGGCATCCCGGCCCCGGATATTGGGGAGGCACAGTGGCGCCATGTGCAATCGCATGACTGGCCCGGCAACTTGCATGAATTGAGCGGGTTTGCCCGTGCTTTTGTGCTCGGCCTGTCAGATATCGACGCAGTGGCCACGGCGATCGGCGGTCAGCGTGCGCTCCACCAGATCGTCGCCGATTTCGAACGCGTCGTGCTGGAAGACGGGTTGCGTCAATCCAAGGGTGACATCGCGCAACTGCAAGCGCTGCTGCAAACCCCGCGCAAGACGCTTTACGACAAACTCGCCAAACACAATCTCAAGCCATCCGACTACCGTAGCTGACAGCCCACTCCTGACCCGCGCAGACCTCCGGCTGGGCACGAAATTTGCGCCGCATTACCGCCGATTAGCGGGACTCAGCGCTAGGCGCCACGTCGCTTTGACAAGGCCCGAAAATGTGAGATTGGCATTCTGCCCTATCACTCTCTAATGCTGCGCCATGTTGCGCATCACCGAACTGACACTACCGCTCCATCATCCGGACGAGGCATTGCCCGCGGCCATCTGCAAGCGGCTGCGGATCACCCCGCGCGATCTGGTCCGCTATGTCGTCGCGCGCCGTGGCCATGATGCGCGCGACAAGAAAAACATCGTGCTGGTCTATTCGGTCGACGTGAATGTGAAAAACGAAGCGGCAGTACTGCTGCGCTTTCGCAAGGATCGCAAAGTCCAGCCCACGCCGGACCCGCGCTATCATCTGGTTGCCAGGGCACCGGAAAGTGGTGCGTCCAAGCGGCCAGTCGTCATCGGCGCAGGGCCCTGCGGCCTATTTGCCGGCCTGATCCTTGCCCAGATGGGCTTCCGGCCCATCATCCTTGATCGGGGCAAAGTGGTTCGTGAACGGACCAAGGACACCTGGGGACTGTGGCGGCAGGGCGTGCTCAACCCGGAATCAAACGCCCAGTTTGGCGAAGGCGGCGCTGGCACCTTTTCCGATGGAAAGCTCTACAGCCGGATCAAGGATCCGCAAAATCGCGACCGCAAGGTCCTGACCGAATTCGTCAAGGCAGGCGCTCCTGCCGAGATCCTGACCGAGGCGCACCCGCATATCGGCACATTTCGGTTGGTGACGATGGTCGAGAGCATGCGCAGGAGCATCGAGGAACTCGGCGGCGAGTATCGCTTTTCCAACCGCGTTGATGGCATCGATATTACAACCGATGCCCAAGGTGACCGCCGCGTTCGCGGCCTCCACCTGAGCACCGGTGAATTTCTGGAGGCTGACCATGTCGTGCTCGCCATTGGTCATAGCGCGCGCGATACATTTGCGATGCTCCATGCCGCGGGCGTGTATGTCGAGGCCAAGCCGTTTTCGATTGGTGTTAGAATCGAACACCCGCAATCATGGATCGATAAATCGCGGTTCGGAATTGACGCCGGCAACCGGATCCTTGGCGCGGCGGAATACCATATTTCGCACCACTGCAAGAATGACCGGACGGTCTATAGTTTCTGCATGTGTCCCGGCGGCACGGTGGTCGCAGCCACATCCGAGGAAGGCCGCGTCGCCACCAATGGCATGAGCCAATATTCGCGCAACGAACGCAACGCCAATTCCGGATTGGTCGTCGCGATTGATCCAGCGCGCGATTTTCCCGGCGATCCGCTCGCCGGGATCGCGCTGCAACGCCATTGGGAATCGTTGGCCTATGTTGCAGGCGGATCAAGCTACAAGGCGCCTGCGCAAAGGCTGGGCGACTTTCTTGCCGGGCGTCCTTCAGAATCGCTGGGATCAGTCACACCATCCTACAAGCCCGGCGTGCATATGACAGATTTGGCGCAATGCCTGCCCGATTACGCCGTGACCGCGATGCGTGAGGCGCTGCCCGTCTTCGGCCGGCAGATTCCGGGATATGATCACCCCGACGTCGTGATGACCGGGGTCGAGACGCGCACCTCATCCCC
>JANQTR010000128.1 GCA_030731635.1 Erythrobacter sp.
TCGAGGCTGTCAAACTTCGCCTCACCGCGCAGGAAGTGATGGAAGGCGACTTCGATCTCCTGCCCGTAGAGATCGCCGGAGAAGTCGAAGAAGAACGGTTCCAGCAGTTCCTTGGGCGGTTCGAACTGCGGGCGGATGCCGATATTGGCCGCGCCTTGCAGCACCTCGCCGGTCGCCAGAATGCGGCCCGTCACAGCGTAGATGCCGTATTTCGGACGCAGGTAACTATCAATCGCAAGGTTCGCGGTAGGATAACCTATGGTGCGCCCGCGCTTGTCACCATGTTCGACAATCCCGCGAATCGCGAAGGGCCGGGTCAGCAGGCTTGCGGCCAGCTGCGGATCGCCGTCGCGCAAAGCCTGACGGATGCGGCTGGACGAGACCACTTCCCCTCCATCCGGGCCGCCATCCGCCACCGGCGTGACGACTCGCGATTGCAGCCCCAATTCGCTTCCCAAAGTGCGCAGCAGGTCGACATTGCCCTTCGCGCCCTTGCCAAAGGTGAAATCGCCGCCTGTCACCACGCCGTGCGCGCCAAAGCGTTCGATCAGAATGGCGCGGATGAAATCCTCGGCGCTCGTGCCTGCGAGGTCAGCGTCGAAATGGAACACCAGCATCGCGGTCGCGCCTGCGGCCAGATACAATTCCTGCCGCTGCTCAAGCGTCGTCAGCCGGAACGGCGGTACATCAGGGCGGAAAAAGCGCACCGGGTGCGGATCGAAGGTTGCGATGATCGAGGGACGGCCCTCGGCCTGCGCCCAGCGGATCGCTTCACCCGCCACGGCCTGATGGCCAGCATGGAACCCGTCGAAATTACCGAGCGCAATCACCGCACCGCGCAAGGGTTCGGGCATGGGATCGCGGTGATCGAGCCAGCGCATCAGGCCGCGTCCTTGGCGCCTGCCAGCGGCACCAGCCCCTGCCCCAGCACTCGCAGCGCGTTGCCGCCCATCGCGGCGCGGATCTCATCCTCGGTGAAGCCTTCTTCCATCAAGGCCTGCGTAACATGGACGAGGCTCGCGGTGTCAAACCGGACCGTGACCGCGCCGTCATAATCGCTGCCCAGCGCGACATGTTCGATCCCGACGAGATCGCGGACGTGCTTCATCGCGCGGGCGGCGGCGCGCGGGTCGGTTGAACACACTGCGCCCTCCCAATAGCCAATCCCGATCACGCCGCCAGTCGCGGCGACGCCCCGGATTTCGTCATCGGTGAGGTTGCGGTTCACCTTGCAGGTCGCCTGCACGCCGCCGTGGCTCGACACCACCGGGCGGCGCGCCATGGCGAGGATGTCGGCTACGCAGGCATGGCTGCAATGCGCGATGTCGACCACCATGCCGCGGTCTTCCATCCGCCGCACCACCGCGCGGCCCATGTCGGTGAGGCCCGCCTTACTCTCACCGTGCATCGAGCCTGCCAGTTCATTGTCGAAGAAATGCGTCAGCCCCGCCATCCGCATCCCGGCGTCATAGAGCCGGTCGAGGTTGGCGATATCGCCTTCAAGGCTGTGGAGCCCTTCGGCGCTGAAGATTGCGCCGATCGGCGCAGGAGGGGCACCGGGGCAATCGCGACATTGCAGACCGAAGGGCCGCTCTGAACGTGCATCGACAAGACTGCCGATCTCGCCCGCCGTTTTGATTTTCCGCAATGCTCCGTCGCTTTCAGCAACCGCAATGTCGAGCTTGCGCGCATGATAAAGCGACCGTTCGAGCAGCGAGAACCACGTCTGCCCAGGCTGGAGCTGCCCGATCACCAGCGCGGTGATGTTGTCGCTATCGCCGCTGTTGCTGTCGTAGTTCTGGTTCTTCGGCGTCTTGGTCACGCTGGAGAATACCTGCAACGCGACATGGCCGTCCTGCATCCGCGGCAGGTCCACATGGCCGCGCTCGCCGCGATCAAGCAGGCTGCGGTCCCACAGCAAGGTGTCCGAATGCAGATCGACGATGATCAGTGTCGCGTGCAGCGCGCGGGCTTCGGCGGTGATTTCGGGCAGTGGCTCGCCGTCGATCCGGTTCATGCGGCGCTCGGCCATGCCGGGGGCGAAGCTGAAAAAGCCCACCGCGCCGAGCACAACGAGCAACAGCAGACCGATGCCCAGTTTGCGGATCATGCCGGTTCTCCGGTGCCCGCCGGGCCGGTGCGGTCGCTGGGGCGCAAATAGGTGACAAAGGAATAGGCGGGCCGTTCACCGTCTGCCGGGTGGTCCTCACGCGCTTTTTCCTGCCATCCGGCGCCAAGCGTCTTCATGAACACGTCGCCTTTGTAATCCGCATGAATTTCCGTGATTTCAATGCGATTGGCAATCGGCATGAACACGTCATAGATCGCCGCGCCGCCGATGATTGCGATTTCGCCGCTGTCATTATCCTTGCTCGCCAGCGCTACAGCGTCCTTGACCGATCCGGCCAACTCGACCCCTGCTGCTGCGACAGTATCGCGGCGTGACAACACGATATGGCGGCGGCCGGGTAGCAGGCCAGGCAGGCTTTCGAATGTCTTGCGGCCCATGATCATCGGTTTGCCAAGGGTCAACGCCTTGAATCGCTTGAGATCCGCAGGCAGCCGCCATGGCAGGTCGCCATCATTGCCGATCACGCCATTGGCGGCGCGGGCGTAGATCAGGACGATTTCCGGCGTCATTTCCCAATAATCATTTCAGCGCGTGCCCCACGCGGGTGACGTGGCCCATCTTGCGCCCTTCACGCGCCTCACGCTTGCCGTAAAGGTGCAGGTGGGGTTCGCCCGGTTCGGCCAGGATCCGGTGCGCGGTGAGCGCCGCATCGCCGACGATATTGCGCATGTCGATCGCTTCAAACCGGGTTGCGGTGCCCCCCAAAGGCAGGCCGCAGATCGCGCGGATGTGGTTTTCGAACTGGCTGGTGGCCGCGCCTTCGATGGTCCAGTGGCCCGAATTGTGGACCCGCGGGGCCATCTCGTTGAAAACCGGGCCGTTTCGTGTGGCGAAGAATTCGAGCGTCAGCACGCCGACATAACCCAAGGCATTGGCGGTTTTCGCGGCCAGTTCGCGGGCGGCGGGCACTTGCGCTTCAACCAGCGCGCCGGCGGGCAGCACCGATTGGGTCAGCATCCCGCCATCATGCAGGTTTGCAGTCGAATCCCAGAACCGGATTGCACCGTCTTGCCCGCGTACCAGAATCACGGAAAACTCCGTCTCATAGGTCACGAAACCTTCGTAGATGCAGGTGACGCCGGGCAGCCGTACTCCGCCCGCTTCGAGCGCCGAACGCACCCGCCATTGGCCCTTGCCATCATAACCATCGCGCGCGGTCTTGAGGATACCGGGAGTGCCGATCCGGGTGATTGCTGCGGCAAAGTCCGCCTCGCTTTCAACCCGGGTGTAGGGCGCTGGGGTGCCGCCGAGTTCAGCGATGAATTGTTTCTCGTGAAAACGGTTCTGCGCCACCTCTAGCGCGCGCAAGGGGCAGGCTAGACGAGGCTGGGGGATAGCTGCGACCGTGCTGATCGGGACGTTTTCGAACTCCCATGTCACTACATCGCACGCGGCGGCAAATTCGGCCAAGGCCGCCGCGTCGTCCCAATCGGCAGTGATGAAAGCGGTGCAGGCATCGGCCGCAACATTATCACCCGCAGGCGCATAGCCGATGACGCGGTAGCCAAGCTGCAACGCTGCGACGGCCAGCATCCGGCCCAATTGGCCGCCGCCCAGGATCCCGATTGTGGAGCGTGCGGGCAGCATCAGCTTTCGGGGACCTCGGCAACGGCGGCGCTTTTGGCGGCGCGCCAGTCTTGCAGCCGTTCCGACAGGTCCTTGTCAGAC